>JAUVWI010000076.1 GCA_030604195.1 Spirochaetales bacterium | reverse complement strand
TGTTATGGATTTTCAACTGACTATTGACTCAAAGTTACCACTTTGATATTTATGAATGAGGGAATTGGATGAAGGGGTAAGTGGTAATTTATTTCCGGAACGGTGGAAATATTCACCGGAATATGCATAAACAGGTATATTGTCCGGTAAGTCATTGTGGGCGGGGAAGCAGTGATCTATTATGGCTATGCCAGGGTTACGGGCGTTATTGATATCTTTTATGATTCCTCTCCTGAAAATGCCGAAAAATTATATTCTGCCCTAAAAGAGTTCTGGCAGGGAGAAATACCGGGGATAAAAGATAAAGAAGAACTTGCCGGACAGAATATTATTATCCAGTTTGGAAGACCTCCCAACCGTCTTGACCTGCTAAGCACAATAGATTCTGTTACCTTCAATGAAGCGTGGGGTTCTAAAAAGATTGAGAAGATAGTGATAGACAACAGAGAGTATGATTTATATTATATTGGTCTTGATAAATTGATTCAGAATAAAAGCAAGGTTGGCAGAAACAAAGATCTGGATGATTTAAAATACCTCAAAGCGCTTAAAGCATAATATCGCTGAATTATCAAAAAAAGGTTACAGCCGATCGGGGAAAAAAGCATGGATAAAATCAAAGAAAAGAAGTATGAAATATTTCCAGTAGGCTGCGTAAAAATAGAAAATGGAAAAACATATCTGCACATCTTTAAACCTTTTATTCGGGCTTTAAAACAGTTGGAACATTTTGATCATATACGAGTATTCTGGTGGCTTAATATTGCGGATAGATCAAAATCTAAAGAACTCCTGCAAAACAGCCCCCCCTACAAAAAAGCACCTGTCACAGGTGTATTTGCTTCCCGATCTCCAGTGCGTCCCAATCCCTTAGCTTTAGATACAGTTAAGATATTGAATGTTGACAGTCAGAATGGAATTGTCGAAATCGACAGTATCGAGGCTTATGATAAAACACCTTTTATAGATCTAAAAGCACATATTCCTGTTTATGACCGTGTAGGCAGGGAAGAATTAGAATAGAGATGAATTTTCTGCCGGATATATGGGTAACATGCAGAGAATGTAGTGGAAAACGCTATAATTATCAAACATTAGAAGTAAAATATATGGGGAAATCCTGAGGAGATCAGCAAAGTTAAGAATTCATATACCGGAAAATATTTAGCTGAGTAATATTCTTGATTTTAGTAGAATCACCTATTTGACTAATAGTAAATTTAAAAGTATAATCAATAATAAAGAGTAAAGTGAGGTGATGGTTATGTTGTTGTCCCTGGATTCACAAAAACGTGTTGCCCTGGGTAAACTCCTTAAAGGGAGATCGGTAACTCTTTTAAATGGTGAGATAATAGATGGAAAAATTGTACTGGAACCCATGTATGCTATTCCGGAACGTGAGTTGTGGTTGTACAAAAATCCTGAAGCTTTGACGAGTGTCAGGCAGGGGCTTAAAGAAGCTGCAGAGGGTAACATCAGCGAATTTAATCCTGATGAAGAATAGGATTTATGTATAAGCTATTTTGGACAGAAAAGGCGAAAAAACAATATAAAATTATAAAAAATGGCAGGGCTCTTGAGAAACGATATAAATCAGTTAAAAAAGCATTATCCTATTTGAAAAATAACCCCCGTCATCCCGGCTTGCAGACTCACCGGTTTACCAGTCTGGAAGGTCCAAATGGGGAAAAGGTATTTGAAGCCTATGCGGAACAAAATACTCCTGCAGCCTATAGAGTCTTTTGGTATTACGGGCCGGATAAAAATAAAATAACAGTCATCGCTATAACTTCTCATCCTTAGGAGGTTTTTGCATGAAGAGAATTGGAATTATCGGCGGCATAGGTCCGGAATCAACTATTGACTACTATAAAAGGATTATTCGCGCTTTTCAGAAGCAGCATGTTGACCTGGCCTATCCGGAAATCATCATCTTCAGCATAAACTTGAATGAATGCCTGGAAATAATCGAGAAGGGTGAATGGAGTAAACTGATAGATCTATTGGCGGACAGGGTAGGTGCGCTCCACCGTGCCGGCGCTTATTCTTGATAAGGATCAATATGCAATTCCCTTTCTGAACACAGCTGCCATTCATGCTGATAGTATTGTTGAATACTGCATCGGAAAGTGATCAGGGTCTACACACTACTGTACACTATACTGCGCTGCACAAACCTTAAGCCTTGAAGCAAAGTTTTGATTTTAGTTAGTTTAGAACCTGTTTAATGCGGTATTGCTAAATATTTAAAATAATAATTGACATAAACATCAAACTCATATACAATTTATTACTTGAAATTGGAATAAAAAATGAAAATTGATAGAACCTATATGGCTATTATCAAGCAAATTCGCGACGGCAGGAAATCCTACAAGCAGATTGCAGATGAGCTTGCCATTACCGAAAACACGGTCAGAAGCCGGGTGAAGAAGCTGACAGATGAGGGAGTATTGGAAATCGCCGGGCTGGTGAATCCCGAAAAGCTTCCAGATCACTACCTCCTGATTGTGGGCATTAAGCTGAAAACCATGGATCTGGTAAATAAGGGTAAGGAGTTCAGCAGATTAAAAGGGGTGATAAATGTAAGTGTTGTCACCGGGCGTTTTGACCTGATCCTGACCGTTCTTTTAAGAAAGGATTTCAACCTGCTCGATTTTTATACAACGGAGGTATCCACTGTTTCAGAGGTGGATTATGCAGAAACATTTTTTGTTTATAAAAATTACAATGTAAAAGTTCCTTATATATTGTAAATATATTGTAATTTTAGGAAAAAAATATAAGCGTACCGGAGAACCTGCTGAATGGAGAATCATATGTTTCCCTATTTACCCCATACGGATGAAGATATTTCGGAGATGCTCAACCAGGTGGGCATTCACTCGCTTGACGATCTCTTTGCCGATATTCCCGAAGATCTAAAAGTGAAAAAGCCGCTAAATATTCCTGACGGCGCAACAGAATACGAGGTATCCAGAAAGATATCCGAGCTCTCAAAAAGGAATATTACTGAATATATTTCATTTATGGGCTGCGGCAGCTATGATCATATTCTCCCGTCAGTAGTAAAGCACATTATTTCCAGGTCGGAATTCTACACCTCCTACACACCCTATCAGGCCGAATTTTCTCAAGGCTTTCTGAGAGCTATTTTCGAGTTTCAGTCAATGATCTGTGAATTGACTTCACTGGATGTATCTAATGCCTCTCTGTACGACGGCCATACCGCGGCTTGCGAGGCGGCTGTGATGGCATTAAACAGCGTCAGAAAATCTGATTGCATTCTCTACTCAGAGACAATCCACCCCTTTACCAGGCAGGTGCTGCGCACTCATTTTTCGAGTATGGGCATCTCTTTGCAGGAAATCAAGCAGGAGGAGGGGATTACCTCTTACAAGGACCTGAAGAGTAAATTGAATCCCGGTGTTGCCGGGGTCATCTTGCAGACGCCGAACTTTATGGGATACCTGGAGGACTATGCCGGTTTTGCCGATCTAATCCATAACAACAGGTCGCTCTTCATTATTTCAGCAAACCCGCTATCCCTGGGAATAGTAAAGTCCCAGGGCCAGTGGGGGGCTGATGTGGCTGTGGGGGACACCCAGCCCCTGGGGCTGCCATCCTATTTTGGCGGGCCATCAGTGGGATATATTGCCGCCACCAAAGCCCTGCTGCGAAAGATTCCCGGAAGAATAGTGGGAGAGTCCCTTGACCGGGAGGGCAGAAGAGCCTTTCTATTAACCCTTCAGGCCCGGGAGCAGCATATCAAAAGAGAGAGGGCAACCTCGAATATCTGTTCAAACCAGGCCCTGGCCGCTCTGGCCGCAACGGTTTACCTGGCTGCCATCGGGAAAAAAGGTCTGCAAGCTGTGGGCAGGCAGAATGTTCAGAAGTCCCATTACCTCTTTGAAAGGCTCACTTCAGAACTGCCCGTGCAGGGGTTATACGAACAGCCATTTTTTAATGAATTTCCCATAAAATTAAATAAGAAAGCGGCGGATATCCTGGGTGGTATGGAGAAGGAGGGGGTATTCGGAGGAATTCCCCTGCAGCAATTCTATCCGGAGCGGGGGGAACTGGAGAATGTAATCGGTGTGGCGGTAACGGAAAAGAGAACACGCAGGGAACTCGATAGCTATGTGGAAATACTGAAAGGACTCTCCAATGGATAAAAAATATCTTGACGGTTATACAAAATTAATATTTGAGATCTCAAAGAAGGGCAGGGTGGGATTCAATTTCCCTGAGCTGGATGTGCCGGAAAAGCCTCTTTCAGAGCTCATCCCTGCATCTTTCTTACAGAAAGGAGATTTACCGGAATTGCCCGAAGTCTCCGAGGTGGATGTTATCAGGCATTATACCAACCTTTCCCGGATGAACTATGGAGTAGATTCCGGTTTTTATCCCCTTGGTTCCTGTACCATGAAATACAATCCGAAAATCAATGAGGACCTTGCCGGCCTGCCGGGTTTTGAAAAAGTTCACCCCCTGCAGCCGGAATATTCGGTGCAGGGCATCCTCTGCCTGATGTACGACACTATTGTAAAACTTTGTGAAATAACGGGTATGAAATGGGGAACCCTTCAGCCCTTTGCCGGCGCTCACGGAGAGTTCACGGGCATGAAGTTGTTTCGCGCCTATTTTGACAGGAGAGAAGAGAAAAGCAGGACTAAAGTGCTCATACCGGATTCTGCACACGGCACAAACCCCGCCTCGGCAAACATATCTGGTTTTGAGGTGGTGGAGATCAAATCTGACTCCAGGGGACTTGTTTCCATTAGCAGTCTTGAGGAGCACCTGGATGAAAATCTCGCCGGAATCATGCTTACCAACCCGAATACTCTGGGCCTTTTTGAAAAGGATATTAAGACTATTGCCACGCTTGTGCATAAGGTCGGCGGGCTTCTGTACTACGACGGAGCAAACCTGAATGCAATTATGGGAGAAGCAAGACCCGGAGACATGGGTTTTGATGTAGTGCATTTAAACCTTCATAAAACATTCGCTACCCCCCACGGCGGCGGCGGCCCGGGTTCCGGCCCGGTGCTGGTCAATGAACGGCTTTTGCCCTTTCTGCCCATCCCGGATATTGTCAGAGAAGACGATATTTATTATCTTGACCATGACCGTCCCGATACAATCGGCAGGATATCTGGTTTTTACGGAAATATCGGGGTAATTGTAAAGGCATACGCCTATATTCTGTCGATGGGCGCCGATGGTTTGAAAAGGGTCTCTGAACTTGCGGTCCTGAATAGTAATTATCTCAAGGAAAAACTAAAAAAGGATTACCTCCTGCCCTATGACACCCTCTGCAAACATGAGTTTGTCTTATCCGCAAAAGAGATGAAAAAGAATTTCGGCATATCGGCCCTTGATGTTGCCAAGCGTCTGCTCGACTATGGCGTGCATCCGCCCACAATCTATTTTCCTTTAATTGTCCCGGAAGCATTGATGATCGAACCTCCGGAAACGGATTCAAAAGAAGACCTGGATGCTTTTATTGATATAATGTCAGTTATTTATCAGGAAGCGAAAACAAATCCGGAGCTGTTAAAAGAGGCACCAACCAATACTCCGGTTAAGAGAATAGATGAGGTGCTGGCCGCGAAAAAGCCTGTTGTGCGCTGGCAAAAAGGGTAGGGAGAATAAGGAAAGTTATGAAAAGAACAGCTCTATATGAAAATCACGTCCGCGCGGGAGCGAAAATAGTTGATTTTGGCGGCTGGGAAATGCCCATCCAGTATGGTGCCGGCATTATTGAGGAACATCTGTTAACCAGGAAAAGCGCCGGTCTTTTCGATGTATCCCACATGGGGAGGTTCATTATTCGGGGAAAGAACGCCCTTGCCTTCCTGCAGCATGTGCTTACCAACAATGCTGCTGCGCTTATTCCCGGTATGGCTCAATACACCATAATTGCCAATGAAGAGGGGGGCGCAATAGACGATGCATATCTATATCGCTTTTATGAGGATGAGTATCTCCTGGTGGTGAATGCCGCGAATCTGGAAGTGGATTGGCAGCATCTGCAGCGAGTTCTTGGTGGTAAGAGCTTTACGGATGTGGAGTGTGTCGATCACACTGATAAGCTCGCAATGCTGTCTGTACAGGGACCTCTCTCCAGGGAAATTGTTTTAGGGATGCTGGACCAGGGAAACCTGCCGGAACCGGGCAGGAACTTTTTAACTGTGGCAACAATTCAGGGTACTACTGTTTTGCTTGCCCGTACCGGTTATACGGGCGAACCCTTAGGTTTCGAGCTTTTTATTCCCGGGCAGCAGGCGCCCGGCTTGTGGGATCTGTTGATAGAGAGAGGGGCCTCACCAATCGGGCTGGGCGCCCGGGACTCCCTCAGGCTGGAAACCGGACTGCCCCTGTACGGTCACGAACTGGGGCAGGATCCTTCAGGCAGGGAAATTCCTGTTTTCGCCTGCCCCCTGGCGAAATTTGCTGTAAGCTTTAATCCCCGAAAGGGTAACTTTATCGGCAAAGAGGCTCTAAGCAGACAGTTTGAGGCCTACGAGAGGATTATGCAGTACGATTATAGCGATATGGCTGATCTTCCCCGGATAATCAGACCAATCGCGCTTATGGATAGGGGAATTGTGCGCGCCGGCTCGGCTGTTTACTCAAACGGGCGCCAGGCAGGCTGGGTAACCAGCGGCACAGTTATACCCTATTGGCAGACCAGGGGTGAAGGTCTCGAGAATACCCTTACCGATGTGCGGGAAAAAAGAGCAATCGGCATGGCCCTGCTTGACTCCAATATCAGTGAAAATGAGCTGGTTATGGTGGATATCAGGGGCAAGCGCCTTGAAGCCCTTACTGTTCCCTATAACCTCAGGTCCGAGGCGCCGCCCTTTGCCAGGGCTATTGTTTATGACAAGACGCTTCCGGAGTACCGTTACGCTCTTAAGGGCGAGCCATCCGCCGCTATAAAGAAGGCGGAATATCCGGAGACTGTGCTTCAGAATGTGGGGCAGCTGCTGCAGAAAACCATTGATAATACCAGCTGGCGGCAGAGGGAATGTATTAACCTGATTCCTTCCGAGCAGACACAATCCCCCATGACCCGCCTTTTGAGTGTAATGGACCCTGTTTTTCGCTATGCGGAACACAAAAAGGTGAAGGCTTTAAACGACGTAGATATATTTTACTACCAGGGCACTAATTTTATCGACGAGGTGGAAAAACTTTTAGAGAGGGAAATGTGTGCCTTCCTGGGATGCGCCGAGGTGGAAACCCGGGTAATAAGCGGTCAGATGGCCAATACTACGGTATTCAGTGCATTGGTCGATTATCTGAACCGCACCAACCGGAAAGTTGAACAGCGCCGGATCAGGTCGGTCATGAACAATCACATTATCAAGGGCGGCCATTTAAGCGCCCAGCCCATGGGGGCGCTTCGGGACTTTGTTGCCAGGGACAGCCAGACTGATAAGGCTGCGGTTGTTAATTTTCCGGTTCTTCCGGACAATCCTTATAAAATCGATCTTTCCCAGGTTAAGGAGCTGCTGGAGCGCTACCGGCCGGAGCTTATTATTCTCGGTAAGAGTATGATTATCCATAAAGAGCCGGTCGCGGAAATCCGCTCCTTTGTCGAGGAGCTATCCCTGGATACTGTCATTATGTACGATATGGCTCATATATTGGGGCTGGTGGGCCCCCTGTTTCAGGAACCATTTAAAGAGGGCGCCGATCTGGTTACCGGCTCCACCCATAAGACCTTTTTCGGAACCCAGAGAGGCGTGGTGGCTTCTAATTTCAGCGAGCAGAACAACGAGTATTTGCTCTGGGAAACAATCAAGCGAAGAACCTTTCCGGGAAGTGTAAGCAACCATCACCTGGGAACACTGCTTGGATTGCTGATGGCTGCTTATGAAATGAACTATTTTAAGGAGAGCTACCAGAAGCAGGTGCTTGCCAATGCAAAAACCTTTGCCGGAGCTCTGAAGGATAGCGGCATGGATGTAGCCGGGGATCCAGGGATTTCCTTCACGGAAACCCATCAGGTTATTGTCAACGTGGGTTACGGAAGAGGTATTGAAGCGGCTAAAAAACTTGAAGAGAGCAATATCATAGCAAATTACCAGGCATCACCCACGGAAGAGGGATTCACAGCCGCCGGATCTCTAAGGCTGGGTGTCCAGGAGATGACACGTTTCGGTATGCAGGGCCCTGATTTTGAAACCCTGGCGGGATTGATCCATGATATAATTGTTGAGGGGAAAGAGCTTAAAAGGGATGTGGCCCTTTTCAGGAAGCGATTTCAGGAATTGAAGTATTCTTTTTCAGGAAAAGAGTTTGAGCAAAAGATTGCTGAACTGCATCGCCTGATATAGGATATAGAAGCGGGCAGCGGCGCTTAAGCTCAATATACAAGGAGGTAAACCTTGGCAGAAATAAGACCTTTCACGGGAATCAGGCCCCGTTCAGACCTGGCAGCAAAGGTTGCCAGCCCCCCCTACGATGTGATCAGCTCCGATGAAGCTAAGGCCTTAGCTTCAGGTAATCGGTACAGTTTCCTGCATGTTGTCAAGTCCGAGATAGACCTGGATCCGGGCATCGATATTCACAGTGACAAAGTTTACCAAAAGGGTGCCGAGAATTTCCGCAGGCTGATAGAAGAGGGCATCCTGCTGCGCGACCCGGCGCCCTGTTTCTACATCTACCAGATAACAATGGGGCAACACTCCCAGCGGGGGGTAATGGTGGGAGCCAGTGTGGATGAGTATGAGCGCGGTACTATCAAAAAGCATGAGCTTACCCGCCGTGAAAAAGAGGATGACCGTGCCCGCCACGTTGAGATTCTGCGGGCTAACGCCGGCCCCGTATTATTCACCTACCATTCCCAGGTGTGTATAAGCGAACTGGTTGATGAGTTATGTGAGAAAGAGAAGCCTGTATACAATTTTACCGCGGCAGATCAGGTCAGCCACCTGCTGTGGGTAATCTCCGCACCTGATGATGTTGAACGCTTAAGGGCAGCCTTCAGCATGGTTGATTCCCTCTATGTGGCTGACGGCCACCACCGGACCGCTTCAGCCTATAGGGTGCGCGAAATATTCAAGAGCAAGAACCCCGGGCACACCGGAGAAGAAGCCTACAACTACTTCCTGGCAGTATTATTTCCCGATAATGAGCTGAAAATTATGGGCTACCACCGGCTAATACGCGACCTGCACGCTCTTGATCCTGATGAGTTCCTTAAGCAGGTGTCCGGGAGGTTTAGCTTAAGAGCCACCGACAAACCCGAACCGGATGGCCCGCGCAATTTCGGCATGCTCCTGGATGGTAGGTGGTACCGGCTTGAAGCCAGGGCGGGGAGCTTCCCTGCTGATGATCCGGTCCGCAGCCTCGATGTTTCCATACTGCAGGAAAATCTGCTGGCCCCGGTGCTGGGCATAACAGATCCAAGGACAGATGAGCGCATTGATTTTGTAGGCGGCATCAGGGGAACCGGTGAACTTGAGCGCCGTTGCTCCCAGGACATGCGTTTAGCCTTTGCTCTCTTTCCGGTCAGCGTTGCTCAACTCATGGCTATTGCGGACTCCGGATTGATCATGCCGCCAAAGTCCACCTGGTTTGAGCCAAAGCTGCGTTCCGGTGTAGTAGTTCGCAGCCTTGATGATAATTTATAATTTAAGAGGAGGAAAATATGCTGATCCTGATTTCAGATGCATTTGATCCTTTGCTCCCCGACAAATTAAAAAAATTCGGGGAAGTTACCGGGGATAAAAACCGTTTGGCCGAGGCAGACGTGGTACTGGTGCGCTCTAAGACGCAGTGCAATAGAGAGTATATAGACTCGGCGCCCAAGCTCAAACTGATTATCCGGGGAGGGGTGGGCACTGACAATATAGACAAGGAGTATGCCGGGGAGAGGTCCATCCAGGTCAACAATACGCCCAGGGCCTCTGCTATTGCGGTAGGCGAGCTGGCCTTTGCCCTTATGCTGGCCGTACCAAACCGGCTGATCGAGGGCCACAACTCCATGATGCAGGGCAAATGGATAAAGAAGGAGCTTAAACGAAGCGAGCTCTACGGCAAAACCCTATGCCTGGTGGGCGCGGGCAACATAGCAACCGAGGTAGCCAGGCGCGCCGCGGCTTTCGGCATGAAGGTATTCGCCTATGATAAATACGTGCAAAAATCAGCATACGCAGAGATGAAGCAGAGTATTTCGGAGCTGGCGGCTGTTGCCGATTACCTCTCTCTGCACGTGCCCCTGACCGATGAAACCCGCGGCATGATCAATGGAGCTATGATTGGCAAAATGAAAGAGGGGGCGGTGCTTATCAATACCTGTCGCGGCGGCTGTATTGATGCCGAAGAGGTTGCAGCTGCCCTTAAGAGCGGCAAGCTTCGCGCCTATGCCACTGATGTGTGGCCTTCTGACCCGCCGCCCGCTGATTACCCGATACTCAAGGCGCCCAACGTAATAATGACTCCCCACATTGGGGCTTCCAGCAGTGAAAACCTGCTGCGCATAGGCCGGGAAGTTGAATCTATTATTGAGGAGTTCGTAAAAGGAGGAAAAGCATGAACCGGATCTACAATTTCAATGCGGGCCCCTGTACCCTGCCCCTGCCTGTTTTAGAGCAGGTAAAGGAGGAATTTCTCGATTATCAGGGAAAGGGCATGTCCATTGTTGAGATGAGCCATCGCAGCAAGGAGTATGAGGATGTACAGTTCGGCGCTGCGAATATAATAAGGAAGTTGTACGCTTTGCCTGACAACTACAAGGTGCTTTTCCTGGGCGGCGGGGCCACAATGCAGTTCAGCATGATTCCCCTTAACCTTCTACCTGAGGGTAGAAGCTGTGATTTCACAGTGACCGGTTCCTGGTCAAGTAAGGCATTGGACGATACCAGAAAAGTAGGCAAAGCAAACGTGGTTTTCGATGGGGAAAAGGATAATTACATGGCTCTGCCTGACCCTGCAAGCCTGAAGCTCGATCCGCAGGCGGCCTATCTGCATATTACCTCCAATGAAACCATCGGCGGGGTAGAGTGGCATAGTTTTCCGGAAAGCGGGGATGTGCCTGTTATATGTGATATGTCTTCCGATTTCGCCAGCCGGCGGCTCTCTATAGAGGGATTCGGTATGATATATGCAGGCGCCCAGAAAAACGCCGGCCCGGCCGGTGTAACAATAATTATACTGCGGGACGACCTGCTTGAGCGCTGCCCGGATACACTGACGGCCTATCTTAACTATCAAACCCATGCCTCCAAGGACTCCATGTACAATACACCGCCCGTATTTGCGGTCTACATGGTGAAGCTGGTCATGGAATGGCTGATGAATAAGGGAGGGCTGGCCGCGGCTGAAGAGATGGCGGCTGAGCGCTCCGGCCTGGTTTACAGCGCTATTGAGAAGAATTCCGCGTTCTACAGGTGCCCGGTAGCTGAAAACTGCCGTTCAAAGATGAATGTGGTGTTCAGGCTGCCCACTGAAGAGCTGGAAAAGAAATTTGTAGCCGAGGCGGCTGCCGAGGACATGATTGGGCTTAAGGGTCACCGCAGCGTGGGCGGTTGCCGGGCATCGATTTACAACGCCATGCCCATAGCAGGAACCAGGGCCCTGGCTGATTTCATGGATGACTTTGCAGCAAAAAACGGCTGACTGTACTGAACAGTGCAACTACAGTTAACCGGAGGCAAGAAATGATCCGCAGCGCTGTGGACAGGCTGCTTACCTGGGCCGAGGTGGACCTGGACGCCCTGGCCGCTAATATAGGCTCTTACCGTCGCCATGTCGGAAAAGGGGTGGAAATAATCGCGGTAGTCAAAGCCAATGGTTACGGCCATGGAGCCGTTATGGTCTCACGCGCCTCTCTGGCAGCCGGGGCTTCCCGCCTGGCCGTTCACCGGCTGGAAGAGGGGATTGAACTGAGGCAGGCCGGAATCAACTGCCCCATTTTAATAATGGGGTATACTCCTGTTGCCAATGCACCTCTTGTTGCTGCTAATAATCTGACCGCCACTGTAACAACCCGTGAGTTTGCCGAAGCTCTGAATACCGGTACAGAGACTCCTATTCCTGTTCATATTAAAGTGGACAGCGGTATGGGCCGTTTCGGCCTTCTCCCCGGGGAAGCGGCGGATTTTGTTGCCGGTCTCAGCGACCTGCGCTCAATCAAAATTGAAGGCATATTCACCCATTTTGCCACTGCCGATGCTCTGGATCAATCCTATATGCGGCAACAGCTGGATGCGTTCAAAGGAGTACTGGCAGAGATTGAGAGCAGGGGTTTAAAGATACCGGTGAGGCACGCCTGCAACAGCGGCGCTGCAATGACCCTGGCGGAAGCCCACTTTGAGGCGGTGCGCCTGGGTGTATCCCTATACGGAATGGCGCCGTCAAGCGAGTGGGCGCCGCCATTTGTTCTGCAGCCGGTGCTATGCCTTAAAAGCCGGGTAGTGCGGCTGTGCACCCTGGCTGCAGGCAGTTGTATTGGCTATGGCTGTACCTATGTTACCAGAGAGCCTACCCGGGTCGCGTTATTGCCCGTGGGCTATGGGGACGGCTATCACCGCCTGATATCCGGCCGCGGCGCAGTTTTGATTAAGGGAAAGAGAGCGCCAATCCTTGGCAGGGTCAGTATGGATCAGATTGTGGTGGACGTAAGCGCTATACCGGGAGTACAAATTGAAGAGGTGGCGATCCTGTTGGGGGAAGATGGCGGTGTGGCCGGTGCGGCAATAAGCGCAGAGGAAGTAGCCGGCTGGGCGCAGACTATCAACTACGAGATCACAACCTCGATTCTACCCAGGGTGGCAAGGTTATACCGTCGCAATGGCGAAATTATTGGGGTGCACTGAGTGATGGGGTGCGGCTTAATGCTGCGATGGGTATTATGGTGAAAACTGCAAAGCATGCAAAGCATGCAAAGCATGCAAAGGATCAGCTCGATAACAGTTCAGCCGTTGAGTTACGGATCATGAGTCTGGTGGGAATGAGCACCTTTTGTCCATCATCCTGGTTGCCTTTGACTATCTGCAAAAGCCGACGTACAGCCATGATCCCCATGGTTCTTTTCGGGACATGAACCGTAGTAAGTGTAGGATTTACCTCTGCGGCCATTCTAATATCATCAAAACCAACGATACTTATATCCTTCGGAATAGACAGCCCATGCTGTTTGATAGCATCCATCGCTCCAATGGCGATAAGGTCATTGTAGGCCAGCACGGCTGTGGGTAAGCTTTTTATGGTCAGCAGGGAACTCATGGCTTTAAAACCTTCATCAATTCTGCTTTTACAGTCCCTTACTATCAGGCTAGGATCACTGTCAAAGTGGTACATTTCCTGAGCTTTCTGATAACCATACAGACGCTCCTGAGCAGAGGTTTCCACACTATCTCCGGAAAGGTAGGCTACTCGTTTGTGTCCGCAAGAGGCCAGATACTTGCACGCTTTTAGAATTCCATCAACATTATCGACCAGGACTGTTGGAATATCTTCTGTAGGTATATAGTAGTCCAGTAAGACCATAGGGATCTCTGTGTGTTTTAATTTTAGTACAAAGTCATCGTGATAAACGCCCACCATTACCACGCCTGCCAGATCATAGAAGTTGAGATTAATTTTGTCTAAAGCAAATTTATCTTTTCCCACAGAATTAAAGTGGAAATAGCATTTCTGCCTAATAAGCTCCTCTTCAATACCGGAAATAATACGGGCGTAAAACTGACTTGAAAGGTCAAAAGAATCCTTATCAATTATGAAAGCCACACTTTTACCGATCCTTTTTCTCTTCCTGTAACCATATTTCTTTGCTGCCTCAATTATCGTCATCCTGGTCTCTTCAGAGACAGTATCTTCCTTGCCGGATAAAGCACGCGAAACAGTGGCAATACTGATATTGAGTTTTTTAGCAAGTTCATTCATTGTAATGGCCATATTTATCTCTGCCCTTACCCCCTGAACAGAGTATAAAAAAGAACAGTAAAAGTCAATCACCTATTGACATTAACATACATATATAATTAACTGTAATTTACATTAATATATAATGTAAAAAGATAGATGCAGGAGGGAATATATGCCAGGCCCCGGTGCTTTTTTAGTAGACGATGAAGAGAAAAAAGAAGTAGCTCAAGTCATAGAGAGCGGCTACCTGTCCAGATACGGGAATGCGAAAGACCCGCGGTTTAAACGAAAGGTTATAACCCTGGAAAATAAATTCACAAAGATTATTGATGTGAAGTATGCTGTGGCCGTGAACGGTGGTACCGGGGCAATCATGGCCGCTCTGACCGCCCTCGGTGTAGGTCCGGGAGTGGAGGTTTTAATTCCCGGCTATACTTTCGTAGCCTCGATTTCAGCGGTTCTGGCAGTTGGCGGAAGGCCTGTGCTCACCGAGATCGATGACTCCCTGAATATGGATCCTACAGATTTGGAGCAGCGGATTACCGAGGCAACAAAGGTAATTATGCCCGTGCACATGCTGGGAAATCCGGCGGATATGGATAGCATTATGGCGATAGCGAAAAAAAGGAAGCTTCTGGTTCTTGAGGATTGCTGCCAGGCCCTGGGTGCAAGCTATAAAGGTAAGCCCCTCGGTTCCATTGGTGATATAGGCGCCTTTTCCCTGAATATCAACAAAACGATCACTTGTGGGGATGGTGGCATAGTGGTAACAAAGAGCAAAGCATTCTTTGAGAGGGCCTTCAGCTTTCATGATCAGGGCCACAAGCCCCGGCGTATGGGCATTGAAATAGGCAAGCGTTCTATTATCGGAATCAATCTCAGGATGAACGAGCTCACAGGAGCCTTTGCCCTGGGCCAGTTGAAGAAGCTGGATACAATTATAAAAATATTACGAGATAAGAAGGCCAGATTTAAAGAGATAGTTGCAGGAGCCGGAATCAAGGAGATGTCGTTTAGAAAGATAAATGATCCTGGGGAATGTGCCACGCTTCTTACCGTTATCTTTCAGGACAAAGATGCAGCAAGGATAATAGCAAAAGCCCTGGGCACAAGAAGAGTGTCGGAAAGTGGATGGCATGTGTATAACAATATGGAACAGATTTTGGCCATGACAGATGATAAGGGAAAGTGTTTGTACTACAAACACATGCTTCCCCGTACAGATGACATTCTTGAGCGGTCAATCAATCTTAGTATCGGTGTGGTGGACCCCGGACTGGGAGCCGGCTTCGGTATTAATATACTCTCTGGCGATGAGGAAATCAAAAGTAAAGCAGAAGCCTTTATAAAAGCAGTTCGAGCGGTTATCCGCTAGAGGATAAACAGCAGAAAGGATGCACAATGCTTTCCAAACATCTTGATATGGTCATTGTCGGCCACCTGTCCAGGGATATTATTGTTGTTGACAGCGGTAGACAGGAAGCAACGGGTGGTGCTGTCTATTTTGCGGCTTTTGCGGCAAAACCGGCATGTTCCAAAATCCTGGTCATCACCAAGCTTGCTTTAGCTGACGTCGATCTGCTCTGCGATTTTTGGCAAAAAGGTATTCCTGTATTACCCCTCCTTTCACCTCAGACCACAATAATGGAAGATTCTTTCGATTCAGGTGAGAACTATGCTAGAAAATCTAAAGTTTTGTCACTGGCTTCATCTTTCAGAATTGAAGATATTCCGGTAAAAAGTGCTGAAGTATTCTATCTAGCCGGTCTGATGCAGGGAGAAATTCCGGAAACGCTGATTGAGGAGTTATCCCATCGTGGGAAAATAGCCCTGGATGTTCAGGGATTCCTCCGAACACCGGATCAAGGTACGCTGGTATTTAGTAAGTGGATGGAAAAGGAAAGGTACCTCCCCTATGTTCATTTTTTGAAAGCCGATCGTAGAGAAGCTCACTTTCTTACAGGTAATAGTGAAATCGAGGACATGATTCTCAGTATTCACAAATGGGGTGTCAAAGAGATCCTCATAACAGATGATCAGGGGGTCACTCTATCTGATGGTATTCGTATTCTTCGCAAGCCATTCGATGGTTACCGCATTGAAGCCAGAACTGGAAGGGGGGATACCTCTTTTGCCAGCTATCTGAGCTGGCGGATAAACCACGACACTGAGGCATCCCTGGATTACTGCCAGCGGATTACCAATTGCAAGCTTTGCAAGCCGGGCCCCTATAGATGCTGATCGCCATTAACAATGCAATCAGATAGAGAAGCAATATGCTTTTTAATACTGGCAATCGAATCAGGTAGATATTCCCTGTATTCAGCTCTGACTTCAAATATAATGTATCCTTCGAAGGCTGGCAGCCGCCTCAGGATTTCAAAGATAGGCATTGAACCCTACCGGGAGGCAGGTGACAGTCTGCCATACCGTAGAGAAGCTCTTCCATCCTGGAATAGCGAGGATTCGGATTCCTGCCAAAATTGTCGTTTAGATGCAGATGCTTTACCAGGTGAGCCTGTTTCTCTATTGATGCGAGCAGCTGCTCTCCAGTAACCTCGATGGCCAGATTAAGGTGGCCTGGATCAAGGGTCATTCCAAGATTTGGGGCATCAATCTGTTCTACCTGCTCAGCGATTGGATCAAGGTACATTGCCGGATGGAGCAAGCGAATGTCTTCTTTGCTCAATCCCTTTTCTGTGATATATTTCAGCTCTTCAGGTTCGGGGTTGAGGTTCTCAATAGTAAGAAGAATACCGAATTTTTCGGATTTTTCTGCCAGTTTCGCCAGAGCATCTGTTTCTCTATTAAGGCAATCTTCCCTTTTCTGTTGGGAATGGAGTTCATAAAAAACCTGGCCGGAGTGGTAAACGAGTACTTCGGCCCCGGCTTCAGCGCCAAAAGCGATGCAAGAACTGAATATCTCTTTCTCAATATCCGGGTTGGGACTGTTGCCCAGGTTGAGCACATCCGGGAGGTGCAGGGTATAATTAAATTTATACTTACTTAAAACTTTGCATATGGATCGGGTCTGTTTCCAGTTCAGTTTGCCGTTTAATATAAAGAACAATCCGGAAGTTGTAAGCTCGATAGTGTCAAATCCGCAGTCCTGTAAATAATCCAGTTCAGCCTTTAATGCATCAATGTCGCCATTGACCCGATTGTCATTGATATCAATTCCAATGCCCTTTACCTTCATATGCTACCCCTTTAGAGCCCCCTGGGTTAAGCCGGTAATAAAGTGCCTCTGAAAGATACCGAAGGCGATCAGTATGGGGACTACTGCCACGAAAGATGCCGCGGAAAGCAGACCCCAGCGGACAAAACTTCTCTCTTGAATAAGCTTGTAGAGGCTAACCGTATAAGGTCTGATTGCGTCCGAAGAGGTCAGAACGATGGCATTACTAAAGTCATTCCAGGCTCTCAGGTAGGAGAATATGGCCACTGCAGCCAGGCCGGGCGCTGCGAGCGGCAGGATTATGTGCCATAGAGAGCGGAGAAAGGAGCAGCCATCAAGTAGAGCAGCCTCTTCAAGCTCGTAAGGGATCGATTCATAGAAACCAAACATCAACCAGGTGCAAAATGGAGCAGAGGTTACCCCATGGATAAGAATCAGTCCTAAGTGGGTATTGTAGAGACCATAAGTAATAAATATTTTGAAAAAAGGAATGATCATTATCAAGGTGGATAGCAGCCTCAATAGAATTAAGAATAACAGCAGAAACCGACGCAGGGGAAAGCGGAAACGGGAAAAACCGTACCCGGCAAGACCGCTCAGAAAAACACTTAAAAAAGTCGCACCGAGAGAGATAATAATCGAGTTTAGAAAAGGTCTTGCGCTGAAGCTGGAGTCGGTGAACAGTGTTACGAAGGATCTTAATGTGAGTCTGCTTGGGAACAGTGTGGGAGGCCAGGCCTGGGTCTCTGCTTTAGGCTTAAACGCGGTGGTAAAAACCCAATAGAGGGGTAGAAAAGCGTAGATCATCCAGATAACCAGTATTACGTAGATAAGTATTTTCATCCATACACTAAACTTTTCTACAGTACTGACGCATCAGTATTTTCAATAGGGCCGGGAGGAAGAATTGTGGAGCGATGGGATAGGTTTTATCGCAGTGCGGGCTGGATCAAACACTCAGTTGGCTTTTTATCCAGGTCTGCTAGGC
>JAUVWI010000062.1 GCA_030604195.1 Spirochaetales bacterium | reverse complement strand
GTCTTACCCCGTGCCATCCTTTTGTAACCGGATACATTCCATAGTATGGAAGAAAATGACCGTCTATATACAGCACCCCAAAGCGAGCGATCCCTGATTTCAAATACTCATAGGCAAACTCATCTATAAGTTCTTCACTCTTTTTTAGCTTCCTCGCCTTATGTAAAAATCGTCTCAGCGTAAATCGACTGGGACTAAAAGAGCGGCAAATCAAAGTGCCGAACTCTTCCGGATATACTCTCCTTGCTCTAACTGATCTAAATAGATTTTTTAAAAGGGCTTAACCATTCGCCTTGTAATTGTTTATATCACAATTGATTAGAGGACGCTTTTTTGTTCCTCTCTGACCTGGCGATTTGCCTATACCTCTGTACCGGAATATGCACCGAGGAAATTGCAAAGTTATCCAGGGTTTTCAATATGGCTGCAGATATACTTATTGATATAGATAAGGATATAGAGGTAGTCTTTGAAAAAACCATGGAGCAGAAGCCAAAGGAAGAAACCGGAATAATGATAAGCGTGCCACAGAAAAACCTTGAGAAATTTAGAGAGGTATTGCTTTATATTTTAAGCAAAGTTGGATCAAAGCCAAATGTAGGAGAATCAGTTTTATACAAGCTTCTTTATTTCATTGATTTTAACTATTATGAAAAATATGAAGAACAGTTGATCGGAGCAACATATATCAAGAATCATTACGGCCCTACTCCAATCGAATTTATCAAGATAGTTGAAAATATGGAAGGAAAAGACCTGGTAAAGATTAAGGATAGTTATTTTAAATATCCTCAAACTAAATATTTACCTTTAAGAAAGCCCGATTTAGCTAATATAACCGCTCAGGAGCAAAAGATTATCGACGATGTTATAAATTCACTCTCAGATATGAACGCAAAACAAATCAGTGATTATTCTCATAATGATGTTCCCTGGCAAACAACGGAGGATGGAGCAGTTATAAATTACGAATCAGTGTTCTATCGTACTCTGCCCTATTCAGTGAGGGATTACAGTGACGAAGATATTCAATGAAATCAGTAGACTCGCTGAATTCGAAAAGGATTTCAAAAAACTTGCCAAAAAGTTCAGAACACTCGATGAAGATCTAACCACCACTACGAGGAGGAAGACATTATTGAATTTGTAGAGATCTATTATAAAGGCAATAAAGAGAACGAGGATAGAGAAAGAATTTTTAGGCATTACGGCAAAGGAGGTTGATGCGATTGCATTTCTCGATGTGCCATGCTAATCTTATATTGTCATGCTGGAGTGGATGACCCGAAGCCTGAAGCACAAAGCCTTTGTCCTCTTGGTTATCTTTGGAATACTGCCCCTTCTCTTTTTAGGGCTCACGGCCAACTACCTTTTTCGAAGCTACGTGGAACAGAGGCTGCACTACAGCGGAAACCAATCCCTGCACAATTTAGTCCTTTCGCTAACCCAGGATTTGCAGAGCTTTATCGACCTTACCTACACCATCAGTGATAACTACTTCATTATTTCTGCTTTAAAAGATCCGTTTGCCTCTGATCAAGATCGAAAAAAAGCCTTTTTTACACTGAGAAAAGAGATCTTTAAGAAAGAACGGCTAGGCCGCGTCACCTACCCCTTTCACTATGTTATCATTGCTTCGGACGAAACTATCTTTACCAATTTTTGGTATTTGGCACCATGGGATTCCCAATCAACACTCAGCGAGCATTTCCCTGCAGGGAAGTGTGAAGAGCTGCTGAACTCCTATTCCAGCTCCCTGAGCATTGAATACACCAACAGCTGTCTGTCTGACATAGACGGGGACCAGATCTATTTCATGAAGAACATTATCGATAAATTAGAGAATCGCGGCATTCTACTCATTGGAAAAGACGCCTACAGTCTGGCAAGGATGCTCGATAACTCCAGGCTGAATGAATACAGCAGCGTCTTTATCCTGGACGATGAGACGGGCCATATCATCGAGGGGGAGAGTAACTACTATAGCTCAGAGACAATACCGGCTAACGTCTTCACAGAGGCTTTTGCCTTCCAGGAACCGGTCCGGATTGTTAACTTTTTCGGAAAGAAACATGTGGTCTTCGCACAACGGCTTTCACTATTCGGTCTGATGAGGAACCTTATCGTACTCATACTGATTCCTTTGAGCTCGATATACAAGGAAGTAGTTCTGCTGAATTTCATTACTTATGGGGTTATCGCAATATCCATCTGTGCCATGCTTTCTCTCATTTATCTCGTTACTCAGAGAATCGTTCGGCCGATTATCATTATCAACGAAAAGATGACGGCGGTCCAGATGGGCCAATTCGAAACACAAAGCGACATCGATCGAAAGGACGAGATCGGTCAGCTGAGCAGAGGCTTTAACGTGATGGTGCATAATCTGGAAGAATATATTCAGGAGATTAAGGAGGAGGAAAAGTTCAAGAGTCAACTCGAGATGAGGATCCTGCAGTCGCAGATCAGACCCCATTTCATCCGAAATACTCTGAACACGATTCGCTGGATGGCAGAAATCAAGGGGGCGCGGAACATCAGCCGGGCGTTGACCTCGTTTAGCCGGCTCATCGATTACACCATCGCCGGAACCAGTGCACTGGTTCCGGTGCGTGAGGAGCTCACCTATCTCGATGAGTATCTCTTTCTGCAAAATATTCGATTTCAGAACAAGTTCGTCGTAGATATGGACATAGATAACGCTATACTTGACTTCCTTATCCTCAAGCTGTCGATTCAGCCTGTTGTCGAGAACAGTATCATTCATGGTTTTTCTCACAAATCGGGTCGAGGAGAGCTTCGCATTCAAGGAAAACAGGAAAACAGTCAGGTGACGTTTACGATCATCGACAACGGGGTGGGCATGGATACGGCTACAGTCCAGCGGATCTTGGATGAAAGCGAGCCGACGGACTCATTCCAGCAGCACAACGCCATCGGTTTAGCAAATATACAGAAGAGGATGCGGCTCCACTTCGGAAAAAACTACAGCATCCGGGTTGAGAGTGAAAAAGGAATCGGCACCAAGGTCTTTTTGCCGTTTCCTGTTTTATCCGGTCCAAAGCAAGGAAATGCCCCATGAAACTACTGATCCTCGATGATGAGCCGCTGGCCCGAATCGGAATCCGTACCATCATTCCCTGGAAGCAGAAAGGGTATCAGATTGTCGGAGAGGCGGGAAACATCGAAACGGCGATGAATTTGGCCCGCCGTCATCGACCCGATATCATCCTGGTGGATATCATCCTGCCTGAAAAGAGCGGTTTCGAATTGATCGAACAGCTTCACGAGGAACTGCCGAACAGCAGGTTTATTATCGTGAGCTGTGTGAATGACGTCGAGTGCTATAAAAAGGCAATCAGCCTCGGTGTGAGCGAGTATCTTTTAAAAAGTACTATTACGCCGGATGAGCTTCTTCAGGTGGTTGAAAAGGTCTCGGAGGACATTCGCAAAGAGAGAGTGTTCGATGAAACCGAAAACGAAGAGATGAACCACGTCAATCGTTTCGTTGTTCTTTCAACCTTTCTTAATAAGGCCCTGAAAGGTCAGATCTCTGATGAGCAGCAGATAAGACAGAAGCTGGAATCCTACGGAGTTAATAGCATAAGTAAATCGGTTTATATTTTTCTGCTTTCTTCGGGCGAGGAGCTCATGCCTGCTGGAATTCGTACTGACACGGACGAAATCCCGGTTTTAAAACTCTGTCAAGAAATCATCAATGACACAGGCTCCGGCTTCATTTACAGGAACTATGAAGATCGGATCACCGGCATTTTCTTCGGCCATGATGCCGGCAATTCAGACCAGAGCATCGAATACCTCTGCCAGCGTATCCAGGCAACTGTCGAACAGATGTTCGACGTGCATCCAGCCATAAGTGTGAGCTCTTGTCTAAAAAACTCCGAAAGGCTGAAAGAGGGGTACAAACAGGCACTTGAGGCGCTTGACAGGCAATTTTTTAAGGGCGGTAGGCTCTATTACTACAACAGAGAGAAAATTGAAAAAGAAGAGCTCATTCAACAGATCATAGAAGAGAAAGAGAACATCCTTTCCAACCAGAATCTATTCGATACTAATGCGATCAAAGAGAGTATAAAACGAATCACAACGCTGTTGTCTATTACCGTGGCCTTTTCCCAACATCATGTGAAGATGATTTTCCTGGATATCATCTATCATCTTCTCGAGCTGTCCAGGAAAGCCAATCTGGATATAAAAGAATTGCTGGGGGATTGTCCCGACCCCAGTTTTTTTGTGGAAAACGTCTCCAGCATTCAGGAGCTGAAGGTGAGGACCGAGATGCTACTGTCAACAATCACCAAAGAGCTGAGGGACCTTGCCATTGATCGTCAGAGTAATGCTGTGAAGGTGATAAAACAGTACGTATCAGATCATCTTCAGGAAATGATATCCCTGAAACGGCTGTCTGAGCAGGTTTTCTTAAGCTCGAACTATATCAGCAGGATATTCAGGAAACGAACCGGAGAGGCGCTGGTCCAATACATCAGTCGGGCGAAAGTGGATAAGGCAAAAGAGCTGCTGCTCTCCGGTCAGACCATACCCGAGGTAACCGAGACGATGGGTTTCTCTTCCGAGAGCTATTTTATAAAAGTGTTTAAAAAAACTTCGGGGGTTACGCCCTTTCAATACACAAAAAAGATTCTTGCCCCTTAGCGCACCTTTGTGTGGAGTTTATCGATAGCCGTATTCCCTCTCCACCTCGCCGATCGCCTCCTCTATCATGCTCAAACCCATCTCGGCGTATACCTCATCCATAATTAGCGGGGGAGACATCCGAAGAATGTGGCCGGCTGGGATCCAGGCCAACCCCTTGCGAAAAGCCTTTTGGTAGACCAGCTTGCCCGCTTCTTCAAAGGGCTCTTTGGTGGACTTGTCCTTCACCAGCTCGATGCCCAGAAGGAAACCCTTTCCTTTCACATCCCCGATGATGGGATGCTCTTCTTTCATCTGGCTCATGCGCTTCTGAAAAAACGCGCCCACTGTGCGCACGTTCTCCAAAATATCTTCTTCTTCAATCACCTCCAGGCAGGCCAGGGCTGCGGCACAGCCCATGGGATTCCCACCGTAACTGGATGAGGCGGAGATATTGTCCAGGGCCTCGGCGTTCTCTTCCCGTACAACCACGGCTGTTATCGGAAAACCGTTGCCAAAGGACTTGCCGAAAGTGACAATGTCCGGAATCACATTCCAGTGACTCATACACATCCATTCCCCTGTCCGGCCCATGCCGGCGAGAATCTCATCGGCGAAGAGCAGGATGCTATGGTTTTGGCACAGCTTCTTGAGCTTCGGAAAAAAATCGTCCGGCGGGAAGATGGAGCCTCCCCAGCCCTGAGTAGGTTCCAGTACAAAAGCGGCCACATTGCCGGCCGTGCCTTCCTGAATAAACTGCTCATAGAATCGTATGTATTGATCGGTATCGATTCTTCCATCGGGCTTTGTGAATGTGGGACGGTATGGATCCGGTCGCGGAACCAGGTAGAAACCCGGCGCCCGGGTCGGCCCGTAGGCGAGCACATCACCCCGGGCCATTCTTGCCAGGCTAACAGCCCCCATGGTTTTGCCGTGGAAATCCCTGAAGCAGGAGATGAACTCATGCCTTCCCGTGATAGCCCTGGCAGCCCGCAGGCCAGCCTCCACTGCTGTGGAACCATCGCAGTAGAACTGCACCCCGTTCAAGTTGCCTGGAAGTACCTCAGCGATTTTCTGGAGCAGCTTATCTTTCACCGGGGTAGTGAAATCGTGACAATTCATCAGCTTCTTGGCCCAGCTCGCGACAGCTTCGGATACCTTAGGGTGACTGTGACCTAAGGAGGTAACGTAGATACCCGAGGAGAAATCGAGGTATCTGTTCCCGTCGACGTCGGTCAGGGTGATGCCGTACCCTTCGGAAAAGCACACCGGAAAAAGCTTTACCTGACTGCTGAGGCCCCTCATGTATCTGACGGTGCTGCTGTGCATCGACTGAGACCTGGGCCCCGGCGGCTCTACAATAATCTTTGGGATGTCCCTGGCACTTTCCTTCCACCAATTTTTTGACATATTTTTCTCCTTGGGCCGTTCTTTCTTATCTTCGTTAGAGGTATCTACCGGTTTCGCGAACTACGTTAAACATAGCCAGGATGTTCTCTACCGGGACATCTGCCTGAATATTGTGCACATTATTGAACACGAAGCCGCCATCTCTCATGAAAGTCCGTACGTTTTCTTCAACCTCCCGGCGGACATCATTAGCAGTGCCGAACGGTAGCGTGTGCTGAGAATCCACAGCCCCGCCCCAGAACACGAAATCCCGGCCGTAGTTTTCTTTCAAGAACTTCGGCTCCATCCCGGCAGCGGAGATCTGCACCGGGTTGAAGATGTCCACACCCGCCTCCCGGAAATCGTTGAAAAAGGCTACATTCGAGCCGCAGCTGTGGAAAAAGGTCTTCCAGTTAGTGTTCTGATGGACCCAGTTGTTCATGACCTGATGATAGGGCTTATACAGCTCCCGGTACATCTCGGGGGAAATGAAGGGTCCGTTCTGGGCACCGAAATCGTTGCCATTGATCTCGATTATCTGGATACGTTCTCCCACAGCCTGGTGATACATCTCGATGTTCTTCATCTGAAGCTCTAGCTCGTATTGGAAGATCTCTTCGATGTAACTCCTCCTAGTAATGTGGGAAATGAAGAACTCCTCCGGATCTCGAATTCCCTTGGGGTGCGGAATGTGCGGACCAATCACGATGGCGATGTCGCCGAAGCTCCCGCCGCCATAGTTGCCAAAGAGGGCGTAGTCAGTGTTATCGAAGTACCACTTGGACTGCTCCTCCAAAAAGCGCAGATCCTCGTCCGTGAACAGGCCATAGGTCTGGTCGACCCACTCCTTTGGATCGAGCCCGGCCTCGTCGATAGGTTCCTGCCGCACGATGGCATCGAAGTAGAAGCCGTCCTTGGGCATCCTGCCGGAAGGAGGAGCGCTTCGGTCGCCTTCCGGATACTGGACTATATCACCGTTTGGAAGGACGTCGTAGACGAAATGCTCCGAGACCAGGACCTCGCTGCCGTCAAAAAGGCGGAAAGGTTTCCAGTTCTCATTTTTATAGCCGAAAATCGTGTGGGGCAACATGATGCCGTACACATCGACTCCAAGAGCCTGACGAACCGATTCCTCTACCTCGGCCAGCATCTGGAAGGGCTCATACACTCGCGGCTTCCCGCCAGAAATCCCCAGCGCTTCTTTGAGCTTGACATAGGCGATGACATGGATGCCGGTAACCATGCTGGCGCCGAGATCGATGGGAACCCGGTCAGGCTCTTTGTGATCGAGGGCTAGCTGGACACGTTCGCGGGAGGTCATCGTTCAACCTCGATTCCGAGAAGCCGGAGAAGATCCTCCATCTCCCGGGTAATATCGCCGTAAGCCAGAATGTAATGTTGGGAAAGGACCTTATGGGCGAAGTCCTCTACAGGCACATCGGGCACGATCTCCAAGCTGGGAACCTGCGGCGCCGGGGGTTGCCATCCTGCCTCTTCCCAGGAGCGGGGTGCCTCGGCCTGTCCGGTGACCAGGTGCATGCTGTAGCGGTCTCCCTTTGCGGTGAGCCTGCTCAGGGTCACCCTTCCGGTTTTGACCTTGGAGACGTTGAGGATTCCTTCGGCAAAGCCGCCAAAACTGGTGGGAACCACTTTCACCTTGCCATCCACGATTTCAGAAGGGACGAAATCCGGCACGCCCATGAGAAGCCGGTCCTCGAAGAACTCGTAGAACTCGAAGTATGGGGCGATCTGCCCCGTTACGTACTTAACCATCAGCTGAGTGACGGATCCGAGGGAGTCGTTTTCCGGGATGGTGCACACGCCCAGCTCTTCACCAAGTAGCATGAATATCGGAGCCGGTGGGTACTCGAGGAGCTTCTTCATCCCGTCCACGTCGATCAGGGAGACAGCCTCATACTTGCTCTCTACTGTCTTGTCCCGGACAGCCAAAAAGTAGCGGGCCGCCTTCTCCAGGGTCCATTTTTGGACTGGCTTCTCGAACTGCCAGTTCTTTTCCATGGCCTGGACGACCTTTTCCACATCATCAGCCTTGAGCTTCTCCGCCCGCTGTACCATCTCCAGCATCTCGAAGAACTCGATCTCCACGCCGATCCTTGCCCTCAGTGACGTTCCGTCGTACAGGGTGCTGTACAGGTTCATATCCCGGTAGCCCATCATGCCAACCTTGGCATGCCTGAGCAGGGTTGCCGCCCGGGCCGCTTTTGCAAAGCTCTCAACTTGGTCCATCCTGGGCTCGACCCCGGGGCTGTTATAGACGTACTTGAAGCGGTAACCAAGATCTTCGAAGACTTTGCGCAATGCCGTGGTCCCGGCCTGGTCCGCCGTGGTAATCAGCCTACCCTTCTCCGTATATCCAGTAAGGCCCCAGAGCAGCATGGGCTTATGAGCGAACTCAGTGGTTACCTTGATGACTGCCCAGGAAGGGATCCAGCCGGCGATACAGACCACCAGCAGGTCGAAGGGCTCTTGAAGATCCCGGACGGCCCGCTCGGCCTGCTTCCCCTTCGGATCGTCGCTCACCGGCGGCGTGCTAAGTAGCTCGATATCCCGACCTTCGAGCAACTTCTCCGCTTCGGCACACTTCTTTTCTATGATCTCCCGCGGGGTGTTTACCTCCCCGAAACCGACAAAGCCAGCTTTTACCTTCCGCATATGCACTCCTTTCTTTTATCTAATGGCGCCCATGGACATGCCCCTGATAATGTTTCTCTGGAAGATGAAATAAATGATTAGTGCCGGGATTGCGCTCAAGAGCAGGCCGGCAAACTGATAGGTCGGGGTTCCTGAATAACGGCCCATCAGGGCGGCCAGGGCGACCACCACCGTCCTTTTTTCCATCTTGGTGATCAGGATCATGGGGGTGAACAGGTCGTTCCAGGACATGATGAAGTAAAAGATTATTGCCAGGAAAATAGCCGCCTGGCCCATGGGAACCACCACGTACCAGATCTTCTGCAGATAACTGCAGCCATCGATATCTGCCGCCTCCAGCAGCTCATCCGTAATACCGCGGAAATTGGCGGTCATCAGAAGGATCGCCTCCGGAAGAAAGAGGGCCAGATAGGCCAGGATCACTGAAGAGTATGTGTTTACCAGACCTACTTTTGCAAAGGATACGTACAGTGGAATGATCGTTACCTGGCTGGGAATAAACATGGTCATAAGCACAGCCAAAAAAATCACCGATTTCCCCTTGAAATGTAGCTTGGCAAACACATAGCTGGCAAAGACCCCAATGATGAGGATCAAGATCACCGTGCCGGCAGAGATGATAAAGGTATTCTTGAACAGGGTAAGGATTTTAAACTGGCTGATCATAGTCGTGTAGTTGATGAACTGCAGACTCTCATGAGGCAGGGCAAAGGGATTTACGAAGTACTCTTCCCTGGTCTTGAGTGAGTTGATCATCATGTAGTACAGCGGGTAGAGAAAGGAAAGGGTGAGAAGGGCCAGGACGATGAATACGAATATTTTTTTCATGGTGAATCTCCTGCTCATTGCTCACTCATCTCCCCGTTTCGGCTCTGTTGGTGACTCTCATTTCTATCAGCGTGAGCGCCAGAATGATGAACAGGAGGATGACGGCGATGGCGCAGGCCATACCGTAGTTGATACCGAAGCTGAAGCCAAAGGACTTCAGATAGATCATGTAGTCCAGAGTCGTGGTTTCGTAGCCGGGCCCACCGCGGGTCATGGAGTGTAGGAAGGGGAAGAGCTGGGTTAAGGTCCACACTCCCGAGGCGATCACTCCGAACTCGATTACACGAATGATCATGGGAAACACGATCTTAAAAGCCCGCTGCCAGTAGTTGGCACCGTCGAGGATCGCCGCCTCGAAGACAGAGGTCGAAATGGTGGACATACCGCCGAGCATCACGATTGTCTGCCAGCCGATGCCGTACCAAGTGATACTGATCACAATCACCGCCAGGGCTGTGTAGGGATTTCCGAACCACTCTATAGCCAGAGTTTCTAAACCGACGAGCTTCAGAACGATGTTCACGGGGCCCCGGAATCCGAAAAATATGCGGAACAGGTAGCCGATGATAACAGAAGAAATGATCTGGGGTGTGTAGATCACGGCGCGGTAGAACTTCCAACCGACGACTCGCTCATAGAGCAGCAGCGCTACCAGCAGCCCGATGAACACCTGCAGCGGCACGTTGAGAAGAAGTATAAAGGTGTTTCTCAGGATCATGAAGAAGAGACCGCCTCTGATAAACTTTACGTAGTTATTTAAGCCCACCCAGTCGCTTTGGAAGAGCCCATCCCAGTTGGTGAAGCTTTTGCCGATTGCTACGGTTATGGGGTAGACCCGCAAGGATAAAAGAATCAGGATGAGGGGCAGCAGGGATAGAAAAGCCTGCAGATAAATTTTTTTCTTTCTGTTGCACAGCAACACGGCAGCCCTCTCATCCTATTTTTGCTTGAGGATTTTGGAAAAAAATCCACTACTGTCCATATCCCTTGTATGGACAGTACCGAATCGTAATTTACTGGCCAAAACAAGCTTGCTGGTAAATAATCGCAGCTTATTCACCAGCAACTATTTAATTATTATTTTGCCGCTTTGTCTATCTCTATTTTGCCGCTTTGTCCATCTCCGCAGCCAGTTCCTGGGGCGTCATCTTACCGAGAGCAACCAGCGGCGTCTGCCTATAGTAGACCTCCGCTACACCGGGTGCCAGCAGGTTGTCAGGCCAGTAGATGTAATTCTTGCCATAATTCTCGTAGAGGAAGGCGATGTTCGAACCCGCCTTGTACCCCAGCTCCTGAACGGATAGATCCACGCGCACCGGTGGAACCTGTATGATCTGCTGCGCTTTTATGACTTCTTTCTTGGAGTTGAGGAAGGAAACAAGCTTTACGGCCATCTCTGGGTGTTTAGTGTTTTTGGCCACAACCAGGCACTGACCGGGGCCGCCGATCGTTGAATTGGTGATCGAAGCGCTCGAGCTGATGTCGGGCGGCATAAGCACGCCGGCATCCGCGCCGAGAGTTCGCTCGCCGTCGCTCAGGAAGCTCGTCACTACAGGAGTCATACACCCCTGCCCCTGGAGAAAGCGGTTCCAGGAATCCGCGGAGGTCCCCATGTCCTGGTTGAAGTAGCCGTTCTCATACAGGGAGCGGTAGTAGGCCAGGGCGTCCAGAAGGCCCTTGTCTTTGCTGAACTCCTTCTGTCCCCGGCTCTCAGCAAGGATTCCATCCGAACCGGTTACTTGAGCCCACCAGTAGTCACCGATCCAGGCGAAAAACCACGGAAAGCTCTCATCCACGACGATGGGATCAATCCCTAACGCCTTTATCTTCTCGCAGGCAGCATCGAAGGAAACAAAATCTCTAGGCGGATTGTTATCCCAGTTCATTCCTGCCTTCTTCACGATGCTCTTATTGTAGAAGAGAAAGCAGATCTGGTTCTGGCTGGCGGGATAGCCGCAAATGGCTCCATCGGGTTTGAAATCCAGGCGAACACTCTCCCAGCCCCAGATGTTCTTCAGGTCGGCCTCGGAGACCAGATCGTCGAGAGGCAGGATGACATCTTTGACGTTGAAAACGGCCTGCCCGGTCCAGAGATTAGCGATATCCGGGGCCGCTCCCGCCAAACCAGCCGCCTTGAAGGACTGGTGAGCGCCCTCCTGGTCCGCAGGCACGGACAGCTCAATGCTAACCCCGGGATTCGCCTCTTCGAAACGTTTGAAAGCCTGGGATATGTACCACTTGTCTTGGGGCAGTTTCTGCTCTTCCGGACCGATGTAGCTGTCGCTGCCGTTGATCCAGACGGTCAGTTTTATGGCTTCCGCCTTCTCTTCCTGTTTTCCTCCGGCAAAGACCATACCGATCACGGACAGGAAGAAAACTGCCGTCAGGAAGTAACTAAATAAACACTTCTTTCTCATAATAACCTCCCTTTATTTTGGTTTCATATATAATATGGAAATCCTTTTTAATTAATTAATCAATACGTTATTTTATCGAGTTTTAGAACTGTTTTGTCTTGTTCATACACACAGGAAGAGATCAGAAAAAAAATGCACTATTTTACTCTGAAATAGACATATTTTGACTTTTTTTAGCTCTTGACTTGCTGATGGAGTGTATCCAATGTTCTAATGATGTCTGTTATTTGTTCGTGATCGATCAATGATTGACTGACCCATCATAGGAGGATGAAAGCTTCATGAACATCAGCTCGCTACCGAACTGTTTTATCACCTTGGATCTAGGCACCACATCGATAAAAACCGCGCTTTTCGACCAGCATGGAAACATGCTCACTTCAGCGACCAAAGAATACACTCTCCACACGCCGACTGAGGATATCGTGGAGCTGGACCCTGAAGTCTACTGGCAATGCTGCAAGGAAGGGATTCGAGAAATCCTGCGCACCTCACAGGTACCTCCGCGATACATCAGGTCCATCGGCTGCTGCAGCCAGGGGGAGACCCTGATCGTGTTGGACAAAGAGGGGAAAGCCCTGCGGAACGCCATTGTCTGGATCGACAATCGCTCCAAGAAAGAGGCGGAGGAGATCAGACAGGCCTTTGGTTCAGAGAATCCCACCGGCCAGACCGGTGTTTTCCCCACCTGGCCGGTAACCAAGATTCTTTGGCTCAAGCGGAACCAACCTGAGGTATATCAAAAGGCAGACAAGTACCTCCTGGTAGAGGATTACATCCTCTATCGTTTAACAAAAAAGTTCATCGGCGAGTTTACCCTCTATAACTCCTCGTACATGCTCGATATTCGTTCCAAAGCTTGGTGGAAGAGCATTTTGGACTATGTGGGAATAGGTGAAGATCAGCTGGTCGAGCTCTACGAACCGGGAAAGGTGGTTGCATCATTAGACCCTGAGGTGAGCAAAGGGCTCGGTATCATGGCAGATATCCAGGTAGTTACTGGGGCCATGGACCAGACTGCCGTTCTGGTTGGAGCCGGCAACATCCGAGCCGGCGTGGTGACAGAAACCACCGGCTCGGCTTTGGTGATCTGCGAAACCCTGGAGCAACTTCCCGAGACATATCCTGAGACGATGGCCGTCCAGCACCACGCCGTTCCGGGTAAGTACTTCCTAATTGGCTGGTGCGCTTCCGGCGGTATGACCTTTAAATGGCTGCGGGACACCTTCTTTGCCGCCGAGCGGGATCAAGCGATCAGAAAAAACAAGGACCCCTACGACTTGCTGACTGAAATGGCTGAGGAAATACCACCGGGTGCTCAGGGTCTGCTCTTCTTCCCCTACATGTCGGGGCCGGGGACGCTCCCCATCGATCCCAATGTACGCGGTGTCTTCTACGGCCTGGAACTGCATCATACCCGTGCCCACTTCGTTCGCTCCTTCCTAGAATCTCTGGCCTTCGTGATCCGTGAAAACATCGAAGAAATGGCCAAGCTGGGAAGCCGTTGCACCGAAATCAGGTCCCTCGGCGGTGGCTCGAAGAGCCGGCTCTGGAACCAGATCAAGGCGGATGTTACCGGAAAGAGTGTCACGACCATGACCTGCACCGAGGCCGCCTCGCTGGGCACGGCGATCCTGCAGGCTCACGCTATCGGCATCTACCCCAGTATTGAGGCTGCCGTACAGGAGATGGTACAGCCCGCTGAAGTGAAAGATCCCAGGGAAGAGAACCGGAAGAGATACGAAGAGGTGTATCAGCGCTATCTGAGGCTGGAAAGAAAGTACTTCGGTAGCGAATAAGTTAAAGAAGCACAGTAAAATTTATACATGTCGATTATTCCGTGCTATAATCGGAGAACAAGAAAGTAATTAAGTAAGGGAGATTTACATGGATTCACTCAAAGCAGCATACGTCGCCTTTGGAACCATGTTCTATGAGCCGAAGCGGCTAAAGGAGATCAGCGCCCGGGCAGAGAAGCAGCTGGAGGATACCGGAATTGAGCTGGTCAAGACCGACCCGGTCTATGGCGAAGGCGAGGAGCCGGAACGGGCGATACGCGAGCTGAAGGGCAAGGATTTCGATTTCCTGATCGCCAACATCATTAACTGGATCGACTACAGGGGGGTGATGCGGGTGTTGATGGAGTTCCGCTACGAGCCGATGGTGCTGTACAGCTTCGGCGGCTTCAGCGAGGGCGATACCCTGATCTCGCCAGCAGCGGGCGCTGGTTCCACAAGCTTACGCTATCCGCTAGAGCGCTGGGGCTTCAAGTTCACCTACTTGTTCAACGCCCCGGACAGTCCTATGAACTTGGATGGGATCATCAAGTTCGGCCGGGCCGCCCAAGTCATGAAGCGCTTGCGGCGTGCCCGGGTCGGCATGATCGGCTTCAACGACATGGGACTCTACTCTACCGGTTACAACGTAACCACACTGCGGGACAAGATCGGCGTGGAGGTGGAGAGTATGGACATGCTCCAGCTGCAGAAGAAGATGGAAGCCCTCGACGCCGGTGAGGTCAAGAAAGAAATGGCCCGGATCACCAAGAACTGGGAGTACCCGTTGGGGAAACCGAAAGACGAGGTGGTGGAACGGGCGATTCGCATGTACATGGCCACCGTGGGGATGTGTGAGGAGAAGAACTTCAGCGCCTTCTCTTATAAGTGCGTGGACGGTGTGGACCTGGAGATGGACGTTGTGCATGCCGTGCCTTCGGCCCTGGTAGCCTCGGCCGGCTACCCCTACGTAGACGAGAATGATGTGGGCAACCTGGTGGCCGAGCTGATGTTGATGTGGCTCAGCGGTAAGCAAGTGATGTTCCTCGAGCACTACGAGCACCACCCGGACTGGATTCTTCTTGGTGAGGACGGATATATCCCCAGCGACTTCATCGACGGCAATCCCCAGATCAAGCCGGTAGAGACGGTGCTCCTTGGCGGGATCGTCCAGTGCTCCAGGATGAAGACCGGCCGGCTGACCCTGGCCTGCCTGAGCGAGGAGGGTGACGGATACCGCATGCACATCGTTACCGGCGAGGGTAAGGAACCGCCCCAGTGGGTGGAGATGGGGGTACCGCTTCCTCCGTGGCCGAGCGTGAAGTTTTTCCCTGACTCTACGGTACGCAGTATCTTGGACCACGTTCAGTCCCAACACTTCGCCGCTGTGTACGGGGACTATGTGGAAGAGCTGGTGAATATCTGCCGGCTGTTGGACATCAAGGTCGTACTCGACACATAGCTTCGAAAGAGGCACGAATCATGTACTCAGATATATTCCCCGGCACACAGACACTCTAGGCTATGATAGCTTAAAAGCTTGTTATTTTAACAAGAAATATTAAAGTCCAGCGCCCGAATATATTGAGTTGGACTTTTGCCTTAAGAACTTCGGTTGCGGATGTAATCTTCGATGGGAAAAGCTTCCAGGGCAAAATGTGTATCTCATCCTCTGTGCTGTGGTGCTTAGAAAAATGATCAAAATAATCAAAAACTGCTTGATTTAATTGATTAGCGGGCGGCAGCTAAAATTCTACCAGGGAATCTATTACCCATTATAAAAAAGAAAATAGCGCAGCTAAGATCTGTACCGGCTTTATTGATAATTAGGCAGGTAGTCTTTTTCTGCCTCAAAAAGCTTTAAGGTCATTTCCCTTATTTCTGATGGAGAACATACGGCAGAAGTCAGTGGATCGAGCACGAGTGAAAGTATGGCTGCTTCCTTGCTCTTTTCGATTACAGCATCAACTGCAAGTTCATAGGCGCCCATAAGGGATCTACAGAGTGCAGCCATCTGGGGCGGTAGCTTTCCGTAAACTGTCGGATGAATTCCGCTTCTGTCTACCATACCGGCAACCTCAACACATCCATTGTAAGGAAGATTCTCTATTAGCGGCCCCGCTTTTCGATGGTTCTTCATAACATTGGCATGAACTCTGAATGGAGTGTCTTTTTCCCGGGCTTCAATTATCCAGAAAGCATACTCCCAACTTCTTTCCCATTCAATTGGTTTCTCACCTCGCAGCATTTTTTCACGGTCTCTATCTGCCTTTTTACGCCATTTAGGCCAGTTCTGTGCATAGAATCCTGATTCGCCATCGTAGCCGCTGCGGCAGTATTTATTCTTAATATCTTTTCTAACCCGGTAATAAGGAAGATATTCACTCAAGTGGCCTGAGGACTCAGTAACAAAGGCGCCAAAATGAAGCATTATGTCTTTCCTCACCAGGTCGGCGGTATCCTCAAGATCCACCGGGTTGCCGGAGAGGTCCTTTTTTGCCTTTTCCTTGAGCAGGGGATATAAGTCTTTACCATTATGTTCCAGCCTGGTAAACCAGGCCAGATGATTGATGCCGGCACATTCCCAGGTCATTTCTGTGAAAGGAACACCTGCCCGTTTTGCTAGAAGCCGGCTGGTTCCCTGTACGGAATGGCACATTCCAAAAACCTGCATTGAGCTTGATCTGGCTGCAGCAATGCACATCATACTCATCGGGTTGGTATAGTTTAGAACATATGCATCAGGAGACATTTCTTCGCAGTCGCGCAAAATTTCCAGAAATACCGGGATAGTCCGAAGGCCCTTGAAAAGCCCTCCTGGTCCGCTGGTATCGCCGATACATTGATCGATACCATATTCCAGGGGAATATAATAGTCAAAGCGCACACAGTCGATGCCGCTCACTTCTATACAGTTGACAATATAGTGAGCATTTCCCAACACTTCTCGACGCTTCGAGGATGCAGTAACATTCCAGATATCTCCCCGGCAATTTGCAGCAACAAGCTTGTTTATAAGTTTGTGCATGGTCCTGAGACGGTTGGCATCTATATCAATCAGAGCAATCTCCCCGCCCTGGATTCCGGGTATTTTAAGAACATCGTTTATCAGTCTTGGTGTAAACGAGCTTCCTGCACCGAGTACTACAATCTTTATTGGTCTGTGTATTTTACCGGCAAAACCTGCCCCCGAATTTGCCGCCTTTATATGGTCTATATGGCCACGCTCTTTTTTGGATATCATTAAGTTGCTCCATAATCAGGAAAACGTTTGCTTTCTATATATAATAATACTCAGGATAGTATTTATCAATATAAATATAATTGCTTATTATATATGCCACAAGCAATTATATAATCAATTTTCCAGCATTTTACAATTAATAAGAAAGCGTTGACAATATCATCAATAATCTATACCTTTTTAGCAATACTTTTGCTAAAAGATTGGTTTGAGTCTTGAAGGGATGGGTAAAGCGCTATGATTGGTGACAGGTTGATTATTAAGGAACATCATAGACATATAGCTCAAGAAATTGTTGCAAATGCTATTGAACCCGCTCTATCTGAGGCATCCCGAAAAGGGTTGAAGTATATTATTTCTGTTGCCGGTGAATCGGGGTCGGGAAAAAGTGAAACTGCCCTGGAAATCAGAAGGTCCCTTGCAAACAGGAAAATTAAAGCTTGCGTGTTCTGCCAGGATGACTACTATGTTTTTCCACCTAAAACAAACCATTCCATGAGACTGAGCAATATAGACCAGGTGGGACCCTATGAGGTTAAGCTTGATCTTATAGACGCGAACTTATTCTCTTTTAAATCCGGTGAAAAACAAATTTACAAACCACTTATCGATTACAACGCCAACACGATCAATCATGAAACAGTAGAGATTTGCCTCTCGGATGTGATTGTCGTGGAAGGTACCTATACTTCATTGCTCGAATTTATAGACTGCAGGGTGTTTATCAACAGAACATTCAAACAAACCAGGAAAGACCGAATAGAAAGAGGAAGGGAAAAGAATGATCCCTTCATAGAAAGGGTTCTTGAAATCGAACATAAAATTATCAGATCGCATAAGAAACTCGCTGATATTATAATAAAGCAGGATTTTTCCGGAATAGAGGTCAGGAAGTTTAAACCAGGGATGTCTAATGGATAGCGAAGGATACAATCGAGCTGTAGAGATCCTTCACAAGGTTCTCACCCCTGCCGGTTTTATTGCCTCTCTTACAGATTCAGATAATTATAAACGTGTATGGACCAGAGATGCTGTAATAACCGGGCTGGCTGCTATGATGATAGACGATGAAGAGCTTCATAATGGATTTAAGAGAACGCTCAATACAATTGCTGAACATCAGGGAGTCCATGGGGAGATACCAAGTAATGTTTCCGGGGATCATGTAAGCTTTGGGGGTCTGGTGGGTAGGGTAGATCCGCCGCTCTGGTATATTATCGGGGTATGCGCCTATGTAAAGAAAACCGGAGATAAAGCTTTCGCTGAGAAGCACAGGAAAGCCATGGAGCGCGTTCTTTTTATGGCAGCTTGCTGGGAGTTCAACAACCGCGGTTTGATATATGCACCGGTGTCAAGCGATTGGGCGGATGAGTATATAATCCATGGCTATACCCTGCTGGTTGAAATACTCTACTATCATGCGCTTAATAGTTTCGGGATGCTTTATCAAAAAAACAGCTATATTGAGAAAGCCCTGAATCTTAAAAAGCTTATCGAGATCAACTTCCGATCAGGGAGTGAAGCAGATGAAAAACTCTACCATCCATCTGCATACAAAAGAATGCAGGCTGATCCAAAACCCTACTGGCTTGCCTCATTCAACCCCACCGGTTATAATTCTCGCTTTGACGGCCTTGCTAATGCCCTGGTTCTTTTATCCGGAATTGGTAATTCTGATAATGCAGATAAGCTTATTAGTTTTGTTGAGAGCTGCTCAGCGGAATCAGGCTTTAGATTGATTTATGGATTTTATCCTGCGATAAAACCGGAAGACCCCGGGTGGGAAGACCTCCGCAATAATTACAGGTATAAATTCAGCAATCATCCCTGGTCATACCATAATGGCGGGTTGTGGCCAATGATTACCGGATTTTGGACTGCAGGGCTTGTCAGGTGTAACAAACTTAAGCTTGCTTTTGAATACGCTAAGGCTATTGAAAGAGCCAACAGACTTGATGGAGAAGGAGGGGAGTGGGGCTTTTATGAGTGGCATGACGGCAGAACAGGCAAACCTGGGGGAATGCGATATACAGCATGGAGTGCAGCCGGTTTGGTTATGGCCTGGAAGGTCCTGGAATCGGGCAAGCCCCCCTTCTAAAGAATAATAGATGAGTGTAAAAATTGGTGATGTTGCGCGCCTGGCCGGTGTATCTGTGCCGGTGGTATCCAGGGTTATTAATAAAAGCAAGTATGTCAGCCCTGAGCTTGAAAAAAGGGTTCTGGAGGCTGTTAATACCCTTAAGTACATTCCGAATGACAATGCCAGGGCGCTTGCCTCGAAAAAGAGTAATGCGATTGGCCTGATTATTCCCTTTCTCAATGATAGCAACTCCAGTTTCCTTAACTCCTGTTCCCTGGTTTTAGATTCCTTTAATTACGATCTGATGATAGGAAAGAGCAGTGGTAACAAAAAGAGAGAGCTTGAAATACTGGATATACATCTTAACTCCATGATTTCCGGAATTATACTGATTTCATCGACTTTTCCCGGAAAAGCGGAAAGCATGTTGAAAAGATACGGGGTTCCTGTTGTTTTCGCCTATGTTGAGGCTCCCGAATTGAGGTTTCATTCACGAATATTCGATAATGCAAAAGCTGCCTTTACTCTGGTAAGATCAATACGGAAAGTTGATAATAAAAAGGTTGCCATTTTATCAGGACCATCAGGTGAAATTATTATGAAACATCGTATAGAAGGATGCCTGAAGGCTCTTGGCGGTAATTGGCGGGAGAATATTTTCGAATGTGACGGAACGCTTGCCGGAGCGTATGAAAAAACATTTGAAATATTAAAGTCCTGGCAGCCGGATATTCTTATCTGCCTGAATGATTTTATGGCTATCGGGGCGCTGAGGTCTTTATATGATAAAGGCATCTCCGTGCCTGCGGATATGGAGGTAACAGGCTTTGAGGGAACCAGTTATTCTGAAGCTTCAACTCCCTCACTTGCCACGGTTAAATTCGATGATCATTTACTCGGTAAAATAACCGCTGAGACTATTCTGGGACTGATAGAGGGAAAGGATGTTGAATTATTTAAGGTGCTTGATTTCCATATAGTTCAGGGAGAAAGCTGTCTGCTGATATAGAAGGAGAAACGTCTGGCTACCATAAAAGATGTTGCCAAAGAAGCGGGGGTATCTACAACCACAGTCTCGCGGGTCGTTAACAGAAAAAAAAACATATCCATAGCCACTCAAAAGAGGGTCAACGCCGCAATAAAGAAACTTGATTATCGTGTCAACCTCAGAGCCAAAAGTCTGGTAACAAAAACTTCAAATATTATCGGGGTTGTTGTGGCTGATATTACAAATCCCACTATATCAAGCTTTGTAGATGCACTCTCCGATCGTTTCCATGAATATGGAATAGGGCTCCTTCTTGGCAATTCAGGGTATCAGGTAAAAAAGGAGTTTCAATATCTGGATATCTTCCAGTCCAGGAAGGCTCGTGGGGTTATTTACACAGGAAAAGAGATTACCCTGGACCATATTCGCAAATTAAATGAGTATAGCCTTCCTTTAATAGTAGGCTTTCAGGAACATAAGGAGCTTCGGTGTCCGGTAGTAGTGTTCGATAACTACCAGGCAAGCTATGATGTTGTCCGGCTGCTGCTGGATCATGGACATGACCGGATTGGCTTTATATCCTGTCCTCTGGAAGACATGCAGGCCGGTTTTTTAAGGCAGAAGGGATATATGGCTGCTCTAAAGGCTGCCGGCAATGATCCCGGCAAAGGGTATGTCCAGCATGCCGATTTTACCATAAAAGCCGGCTATGAAGCGGTAGAGAGGATGTTAGAACAGGCAGACCCGTTGCCCACTGCAATTTATGGAGCAACAGATCGCATAGCTATTGGTGTGTTGAAATACCTTAAGCACAGGGGGTTTCGAATTCCGGAGGACATAAGCGTTTTTGGCTTCGATAACATTCCCATTGCATCGAAATTGATTCCCTCGCTCTCTTCAGTGATGCTCGATCATTACGATGTGGGGCTGGTTGTAGCTGATATGCTGTACAAGATGTTTGGAAACCCGAAAACAGTAATTAAAAAGGTAATCTGCCGGCATCAGATAATTTGTCGTGAATCCTGCAAATAATGGGGCTTGCTGTATCTTTTATCCCTTTACACTGCCGCCGCTGAATCCGCTTGATAGATGTTTATGAATCAGGAAGAAAAAGATTATAACCGGTATCATTGTAAGAATCGAAGCTGACATAAGCTTATTCCATTCAATAAGGAACTCTCCGACATACGCATACAGGGCAACTACGAGTGTCCGTTTTGTTTCGGAATGAATAAGAGTATTGGCAAACATGAATTCATTCCACGCTGAAAGAAAACAGAAAACCGCTGTAGCAGCTATAGCGGGTCTGGCAAGGGGAAGCATTATACGGTAAAAAGCTTGAAATTTTGAACAGCCGTCAATTGTTGCGGCTTCTCCTATTTCCCGCGGGATGGTCTCAAAATAGTTCTTCATCATCCATATGGCAAAGGGAAGAGCAATAGTGGTAAGGCTGAGGATAACTCCTTCCAGGCGATCAAAGAGGCCTATTTTCTGCAGGAGAAAAAAGAGCGGTATGATGAAGAGTATAGGGGGAAGCATTCGAAAAAAGAGTATGGAAATAAGCAGTTGCTGCTTTCTGCGAATGTAGAGGCGGGCGAATGCATAGCCGGCTGTTGTGCCGATAATCAACGCTAAGAGAACCGTCATTCCAGAAATATAAACTGAATTAGCAAAATATTTGCTGAATTTCATATTAATCCAGATAAACTTGTAATTATCGAATGTTGGTTTTTCCGGCAGAAAGCTGGGCGGAAATTGTAATGCCTCGCCGCTTCCTTTAAAGGAGGTTGCTATCATCCAGAGAATTGGAAAGTTTATCAGTAAACATATTATAATTAAAAGCAGATGTGTAGCTGTGAGTTTTAAAATTATCTTCTTTCTCTTTATCATACTACACCTTCCGTATCCATTCGCCTTATATAAAAGATCACCATGAATGCCAGGATAATAATCATCAGGATTGATTGAGCAGAGGCCCTTCCCAATTGGTACTGCTCAAAAGCTGTTTGATAGATAAAGGTGGATAGGATCTCAGTTTCACGAACCGGCCCGCCTTTAGTCATCATCCAGATCATATTGAAGCCATTGAAGCTGCCAATGGCGATTAATACAGTAGCAATCATTATTGCAGACCTTAGCCATGGCAGGGTGATGTGCAAGAATTGGGATATCATTCCTGCTCCATCAACTTTAGCAGCATCGTAAAGCGCTGATGGGATTGTTTGAAGAGCAGCTGTTAAAATAACAGCGCTGAAGGCATACTCTTTCCATACTCTTGCTACAATTACCCAGAACATGGCCCAGCCCGAAGAGCTAAGCCATGCTATGGGTGTTTCTATAAAATTTAAAAAGAGAGCAATAGCATTTACCACGCCGAACTCCGCATGAAGCAGCCAGCGCCATATTAAAGCGGCTACCGCCGACGGAGTAGCCCAGGGAATAAGGATGGCTACATAATAGATAGCCTTGAACCTAATTTTTCTATTCAATAAAAGAGCAAACCCCAGCCCAACCAACAGCTGCAGCACAACATTGGAAAGGGTCCAGACCATGGTGTTATAAAGGGCATTCCAGAATAGAGGATTCTTAATGGAGCCGATAAAATGCTTGAAGACGAAAAAGGGATTGCCGTGACCGGCACGCAGCAGGTCAAAGCGAAAAAAGGCCATACTCAGGCTGAATAAAATGGGTAAAAGAATTATAAGACAGAGCACCAGGATTGCCGGTGTAATAAAGATATATCCGATTTTACGGTTAACCCAGATTTTAAAACCGTGCCTTGATATTCTGCGCATGTTTTTTACATTACTTATCATATTAGAGCCTCTAAATATGTCCTGGCGCATATTATACTATTTCTATTACACCAGGACATATATTAATAACTTTGGACCGCTTAAATTCCGGGGAGATCCTCTCGAATCTCGTTTTTCACTCTTGCGGCGGCATCGTCTAAAGCCCTCTTTGCATCTTTCTTGCCTAACATTACCTCATCAAAGGCTACTCCCACTTCGCTGCGAATAGTGCCGGCATAGATGGAGGCGTGAGACCTGGCATGGGGTATTTCCTTGGCAAAAGCCTCATAGAGCGGATTGGCCTTAATATGCTCCGCCGTATAAGAATCATTTCTCGCAGGAATCCTGTCATATTCTGCCAGGTATTTCATACTGTCCGCATCAGTAAGGAAATCCAGCCACGTCCAGGCAGCGTTTTTATGTTCTGCTTTAGCAGGAATAATGAAACTCGAGCCGCCCAGGAAAGAGCTGCGAATCTGCTGTTTGGGATGGGGGGCAACAGCCCAGTCAAATTTTGCGCCCTCTGTCATAGGGCCGATTTCCCAGTTGCCGGTAACATACATCTTGGGTTTGACACCTGCAAAAGTCAATTACTTACACTGTAAGGAAATAGAAATGGCATTCTTCCCGCGTTGTATCTACAACGCTACTTTGTGAAAGAATATCGTATATTTAGCTTCGACAGTT
>JAUVWI010000114.1 GCA_030604195.1 Spirochaetales bacterium | reverse complement strand
TAAGCTCGGATAATCCCATAATACTGGTTAAGGGATTATTCAGTTCATGAGCAACGCCTGAAATAATCTCGCCTAAGGAGGATAGCTTTTCCGTTTGAATGAGCTGTTCCCGCAATTTCCGGCGCTCTGTCGTATCTCTTGCCACACCATAGTAGCGAACTCTCCCCGAAGGATCTACAAACTTTACCAGTATTATTTCAAGATTTGTCTCATCCCGGCTCCCGGCAGGCAGGCTGACCTCCAGGTGGCATGAACTCTGCTCTTTTTCAGTAAATAGCGCCTGGAACCTGTCCCTGACTTTTTCCCGGCTCTCTGCGGTTAGCAGATCGAGAAATCGTTTACCTGTAAACTCATTCCTATTGCGCCCGGTTATATTCTCTATTCTCTGGTTTATAAAAAGCAAACGCCCCTCGGTATCCAGGGAAAAGACTACATCACTGACATTATCAGTCAGCAGCCTGTACTCCTCTTCAGATTCCTGGAGCTCCCGGGACTGCTCTTTTAACCGTTCGACCATGCGGTTGAAAGCCGTGGTCAGCCCGCCGATTTCATCATCTGTGTGAACCTCTACCTGGTGGTCAAGCTTTCCTTCAGAGACTATCAATGTCCCTTCAAGAAGCTTATTAAGTGGTACCAACACCTTCCCGGCGAGAAAGATGCCGGCAATGGAGGAGAGAATGATTCCTGCTATCATAAGGAATAATGATTCGCGGATCACCAGGGCCACCGGCAGGTAGGCCTCTTTAATAGGCTGTTGGATTCCTACAATCCAGTCGATACTCTCTACCGGCTGATAAACAATGAGTAGGCCGGGCTCTGAACGCTGCTCCTGTACGATAACAGTGCCCCTTTTGGGGAGATCAGAGGGTATGCGGTTGCCGTTATAGTGCTTAAGAACCTTTGTCTTATCCGGGTGGGCAATCAGCAGCCCATGTTCAGAGATAAGAAAAGCCCCGCCGCTTTCACCTACAGAGATGTCATCTATAATATCCCAAATATCCCTGAGATTCAGTTCTGCTGCCAGAATTGATATTTTTTCATCCATAGTTTTTACCGGCAGGGCGATTGTTATATAGGGCAGATTATCATCAGATAGTTTGACAGTCGATATATAGATATCCTGCTCTACAGCTTCTGTTGCTGCAATCGGATTCGATTTATGTGAATCTGTTAATATAAGATTACTGGTGGCAATTATATTGCCCTGCCGGTCCAGTAGATAGATACATCTATACTTATCAAGATTCATGGAGAGGTTTTCCAGGATTATATTCCGGAGCAGCGGGTCCTCGGCCAGGGTAGCCATTATTTCAGATGTTGAGTAGAGCTGGTCCAGTGAAGCATTAAGGTAAAGTGAGATCTCACTTGCTGTGAGCCGGGCTATTTCCATATTCTTGTGCGATATATTGCCCCTGAGTACCCCGGTGGAGATCCTTACAATAAGCAAGCCGGTAGAAAGGATGGCCAGAAGTAAAACCAGGATTGAGAATAATATAATCCTGGTTCCGATTCTCTTGAAAAGGGGTATATTATCCAAGGTCAGCTCGTTTTCTTGGAATGTCTATAATTCAATTTTAACTGCTCCTTTACCATATACTCCATATAACTTTTTTGGCAGTTTAAACGGTTGATATCTCCGTAGCGTATATAGGCGGCATAGAGGCAGCCGTCGCCGCAAAGGGGAACATAGACGCAGTCGCTGCACCGCTTCCAGAGGTCTTTTGCGGAAAAATCTTCCCGGCCCGGCTGGTCGATATTCCCGACTACATATTCTTCATGTCCGACAAAACCGGGGCAGCGGTAGAGTTTTCCCACGGGATCGATAATAAAAACGGAACCGCTCATAACCATGCTGCAGAGATTGATGCCCAATCCGGTATTGACCTTAAAGCCTCTGTCAAGCGCCGCTTTTTTGAGATCTATCATGCTTTTCATAACCGCAGGTTCGAAGAAAACACAGCCCAGATCCGAGCCGTGGGGTACTTTTTCACGCTCCTGGTGATTCAGAAATATAGGTTTAAACTCCACACTGCGCAGTTTATCCGTTAAGCCGAGAGCTCCAAGATAATCGAGCAGCTCATATATGCTTGCCAGGTTTTCCCGGTCAAAGTTGCCCCCTACATCAACCTCAATATCAGCCGCTACTGCCAGAAGATTTTTAATTATTATATCAAAGCTGCCCCTGCCGTTTTTAAAGGGCCTCTTCCTGTTGTGAAACTCTTTAGTTCCGTCAAGAGTTATCTTTACACTCTTTAAGCCATATTCTTTAAGCTCTTTAACGATTTCAGAGGTTAAGAGCGCGCCATTGGTGGTAATGCTGAAGCAAAAGGGAAGCTCCCTTGCTTCGGTAAGCTCTTTTAACCCCCGGGCTACGATCCTTATGGCTTTGGGGTTTAAAAGGGGCTCGCCCCCGTAAAAGTTGACTGACAGCCTCTTCGGGCAAGCGCTGTTGACCCTGCCCGTAATATAGGAAACTGTGCGCTCAGCAGTAGATTCATCCATATAGACTCTATGTTTTACCCCCTCCTCTATACAGTAAGGGCAGGCAAAGTTGCAGTCATAGGTGGTGAGCACGGTTGCATCAATTTCAGAGCTGTCCGTCTTTATTGTCTGAAACCACTCTTCAATCAGCCGCTTTTCATCTTTGGAATCAGCGATCAGGATTCCCATACGCTCCAGTGCACCAAGGGCTTCCAGGGTAGGCTGGTCGTGGTTGTTCCCGGGCAGGCTATCCAGTACCTTCTTGAGTTTTTCGTCGATCACCACCTGGGCCTGGGTGCGGGTATTGAAGATAAGATATCTTTGAGGATCAGGAAAATCCTCGATAAACAGGGTGTTTCTCGATAGCTTCATCTTTTGTATTGTATTATCTCCTGAATAATTTGGAACACGGGGTACAGGGCAGGCCCCATACCCCGGGTCTTGAGGGAACTAAAAGCGCTTAAGCGAAACCACCCCTAATCCACGAACAACAGCTGCCGCGAGTTCCGATGCCTGCTGCTTCATTGTAACCTTCACTGATTACTTCCAGGATCACTTAACCTCACCTCCTTTCTTTTTTTTATTCTTCTATATACCACTCCCTGATGGAGTGGTAAAAAACCTGCTCAGAGGCCTTTATACCATTAAACTTAGCAGACACTCCCAGGAATTTCCTGCGGAAAAAGAGAAAGAGAGCAGGCCGGTCCCCGGCAATAAGCTCGTGGATATTATGGTAGATCTGCTTCCGCACCCTGAGATCGGCCTCAATTCTGCCCCTCTCTATCAAACGGTCCACCTCTCTGTTGCTGTAGCGGGCCAGGTTTGATCTGCCCATACTATTTGAATGCCAGAAGAATGAGATGCGTCTATCCGGGCCTATTCCTATATTGAACTGGAGGAGAACGGCCTGGAAATTACCGGGAAAGAGCTGCTTCTCAAAGAGGTCCGCTGGTTCCAGGAATTCAACCTTTACCTCGATGCCCTGAAGGAATAACTGCCACCTGATTCTCTTGGCTGCCTGCTCCTTCAAGGAATCCCCCTTGTCCACCAATAGGGTAAAGTAGAGCTTTTCTCCCTCTTTATCCAGTATCCTGTCGCCGTCTGAATCCTGCCAGCCAAGCTCTTTCAAAAGCCGGGCAGCCTCTTTGGGATTGTAGCGCTGGGAAGTGACATTATTATTGTAGGTCCAGGTGCCGGGGCGGAAGGGGCCCGTTGTAGGTATACCACAGCCTTTAAGGGCTTTTTCGACAATATCCCCTCTATCTATGGCCAGGTCCAGGGCCCTTCTTAAGTCTTTATCGGCAAAGAGGGAATCTTCCAGGTTGAAAAGGATCGTGTAATAGAAAAAACTGAGATAATCGTAGGTCTTGAAGCGGGGATCATCCTTGATTATACGGAAATCCTCGAAATCAAGATCACTCACTACATCAACCTTGCCCTGCATCAGGGCCGACCAGGCGCTCAGGCGGCTGGCAAAGCTTTTCAGTATAACCCGGTCCAGGTTGGGCCTGCCCTCAAAGTAATGGTCATTGGCCAGAAGAATTATCTCCCCATTCTTCCATTCAGAGAACTCAAAGGGCCCGCTGCCCACGGGATTTTTGCCGAAATCATACATGGCCGTTTCACTCTGCTCAAGCAGGTGCGCGGGCAGAATATGCTGATCCATGATAAAGATAAGGGGGGAATAGGGCTCATTCAGCTCCACCCGGAACACATACCTGCCCGCAGCCTTGAAGCTTTTTACCATATCATAGAGCAGGGCGTGGGGGGAGTTTACCCGGGGGTTGATAATCGAGTTGTAGGTAAAGGCAGCATCTGCAGCCGTAAGCTCTTTACCGTTGTGAAAGAGCACCCCCTTTTTAATTTTAAAGTCCCAGACCAGGCCTCCGGCCGAGACCTGCCAGGATTCAGCCAGGTCAGGCACCGCCTCGTACTTTTCATTAAACTTGATCAGGCTGTTAAAAATAAGTGCACCCAGGTGCACGGCATAGGTATCCTGAACCAGGATAGTGTTGAGATTATCGGTTTCCGAAAAATCTGAGAGCACCAGGGTGCCCCCCTGGGGCCGGCTGTCCTGGGCATAGAGGGATGTGGTGAGTATGACCGTGAGCAATAGGGTGCTACCCAAGAATGAAACGGATGATCTTTTTAGCAACTTTTTTATCCCTAACTTATTAACATATTAGATTATTATTCAAACCCCGGCAAGCAAAAAAAAAATTAAAGGGCCGCCGGACCAGGCAGCAGACCAACTAATCACCCCTTGATATGGTCTTTGTTAACCAATTACACCTGCCTGACCTATCCTGCCAGTTGTTTCAGTGTCCTGGCCGACCAGGTATAGCTCAGCAGCGCGGTGAGAATATTTGCCAGGGTCATACCGCTCCAGATGCCATTCAGTCCGAAAAAGAGGGAAAAGAGCAGGGCCAGGGGAATGGAAAAAAGGACCATCTGCGCCAGGTTCAGCATAAGGGCTTTCACCCCCATGCCCAGACCCTGAAAAAAGCTGGAAATAATAATGCGCACAGCCAGAAAGGGAAAACCCAGGCTGAAGATCAGAAGCATATTCTTGCCTATGGAAACCATATCGCTGTTTTTCGAAAATATCTGCGACAGGGGCAGGCGCGCGGTAATAAAGATGAGAGCGAAAAAGGTTAAAAGGGCTATGCTGAATCCCATGGCCCTGTGGGTGATGGTCTGCAGGCGGTGAAAATTACGGGCCCCGTAATTCTGTCCGGCCATAGTAAGGGTAGCCTGGGCTATGCCGAAGATGGGCATAACAGCTACCTGCTGGTAGGTAAAGCCCATGGTAAAGGCGGCTTTAGCAGCGTCACCATAGGGCCGCAATAGGATAAAGAGCAGGCTCAAACCTAATGAATGGCTTAGCTGGGTGAAAATTGAGGGCGCGCCTACGGCGAAGATACCTTTAATGAACCTGCTCTGAAAGAAGAAAGACTTCAGATTAGGGTTTACCACATTCTTACTGCTGAAAAGCGCCCCGGCTATCAGCAGGCTGCTGGTGACCCGTCCGGCAACTGTTGCAATAGCAGCCCCTTTAACCCCCAGGGCGGGGAAAGGACCGAGACCGAAGATCAGGATGGGATCCAGGATTATATTTACCAGGGTGCCGGCCATCATAACCCTCATGGGTGTAACGGTATTGCCCTCGCCCCTGAGAATTCCATTACCGATCATGGAGAAGAATTGAAAGGATGATCCGAAGAGAATGATATTAATATAGGATAGAATATGGGGCAGCATCTCCGGCGAGGCTCCAAGCAGTGTAAAGAAGGGCCGGGAGAGCAGCGGTCCCATAGTGGTGGTGATTATAGAGAGAGCCAGAACTATAAGCAGGGCGTGCTCTGCCGCGTTGTCCGCCTCTTCTATTTTTCCGGCTCCCACTAAGCGGGCAATTAAAGAACTGACGCCGGTACCGGTGCCTACGCCTATGGCTATGAGGATGCTCTGCAGGGTAAAGGCCATGCCCAGGGCGCCGAACTCCACCTGGCCAAGGCGGGATACAAAGAAGCGGTCTATAAAGTTGAAGGCGGTATGAAATAGAAAGGCAACCATCGAGGGAAGGGCCAGGGCCAGCAGGGTTTTCAGTATGGGACCTTCAAGTATCTGTTGAGGGGTTCTTTTCAGGTTTTTCATATTCAGGTTACTCGAAAGAATAGGTGAGCCGATTTTTTTCCGCATGACTCTCCATGGCCAGTTCGATAAGCTGCTCCAAAAGGTCGGGGTAAGGGAGCCCGCCCTTTTCGCATAACTTGGGATACATGCTGATGCTGGTAAACCCGGGCAGGGTATTGAGCTCATTGATCAGGAGCTTATTTGATTTTTTCTCTAAAAAGAAATCCACCCGCGCCATACCCGATACTTCCAGGGCAAGATAGGCTCTGACAGCGGTTTCTTCAACTAATTTTGCGGTTTCTGCAGGCAGGTCAGCGGGAACAGCCAGCAGGGCGCCCTCCGGATCGATATATTTGGAATTGTAATCGTAAAACCCATGCTGGGGCAGAATTTCCCCGGGCGGAAAGGCGCGGGGCCGGTGGTTTCCCAGCACGGAACACTCCAGTTCCCTGCCATCAATGGCCGGCTCTGCCAGCAGCTTGTTTGCGTAGTTGAAGGCGTCGGCTAAAGCTGGTTTCAGCTCCGCATGGGAATCAACTTTATGGATGCCCACTGAAGACCCTCCGGCTGCGGGCTTTACAAATAATGGATAATTAAAGGTCTGTTCGATTGCCGCAACAGCACCGGCCGAGGCATCCCGCACCACAAGAAAATCTACTACGGGCAGGCCCTCTTTCTGCCAGAGAATCTTGGCCTTTTCTTTGTCCATGGCCATGGAGCTTGCCAGCACACCGGCGCCCACATAGGGAATATCCACAACCTCAAGCAGGCCCTGGATGGTGCCGTCTTCGCCGAAAGTGCCGTGTAGCACGGGAAAGATCACATCAATTTCCAGACGTTCTTCCCCCTGGTAGAAGCCTTTGCCTGGCACCAGGGCTAATGGCCGGCTGTTTTTGATTATTTCCAGCACCTCACCCTGGCCGGGAATACTTCGAAATGAGCCCCTTTGCTGAAGGTGCCAGATTCCTATTTTGTCAATGCCAATCGGGATTGGCTCAAATTTATCGGGATCAAGGTTGTTTATCACAGAGGCGGCGGAACGTAGAGAAACCTCATGCTCCCCGGACCTGCCTCCATAGAGCAGACCAATTTTCTTTTTTTTCATAGAGCTATAATAACCGGCTTCAGATAGATAATTCAAGCGTGCCACACCATTCACCCACACGAATTAAAATATTTCCTGTAAATCATGCAGATTGTTTCCCTACACTATTCCATTAGTATTGCCTTTTGCATAAGCATCTGATTATTCTGGTAGAAAGGCACATCCGTGTTTCCAAGTACCGTTGGAGGAATGTTGGACAACTCACTTAAATTGTCCATTGGAACAATTACAACTTTGGCTCCATTTTCTGAGAGCATGGTCACTTTATCCGCAAAATTAGTTGCACGTTCGATGGCGCCACCGACTGAAATATTGCCAAGCACAGCCAAACCTGCTTTAAGGTTTTTTTTGTACAAAGCCGAGATGATGGCTATATAGACTGCAGAGCCTATTCCAGTGGATATGGTAGCACCAAGAAGGTTACTCACCTGAATAGTAATGTCGTAATTTTTCAGTGAGTGCTTATCGCTCAGAATAGTTTTCTCATTGGCTTTAATATACTGATAGGTGTTTTTAATATTCTCTTTGACTATAGTATTATTGACCCCGGTTATATTCAGTTTCCCGGATCCCTGAACCGCAACCGCTTCTATTCGAACCAATGCCCCATTTTCGCCGTCACTGGTGCTGGTGTAACAGATACCCGGCGAGAGTGGCGTATTTTCGATGATATGTGAACCCTTTTCTTCGGGCAGACCGATATAAAATTCTTCTTGAGTTTCTTTGTCGATGTAAGAGAAATTAGTATCCCAAAATTCCATTCCACCGATGCGTTTAAGTTGTTCTTTAACACGCCTTCTCATCTCCAGTGCAAATTCAAGATATTCCCGAATATCACCTTTAGTATAAATACCATCAGGATGCAACAGCTTGATTAATCCTGAAATTGTTTTCTTAACCGGTTTGGTGTCGCGTTGCTTAAGGTGAACCCCAAGTGTGAAATATTTCTCAAGAGCGTCAGTATAGGTAACCCGCCTTAAAGATTTAAGAACCTCTGAGAAATAATCAGTACTGAATCCAAAGTTAGAAGTGAAATGTTTTGGGGCAAACTTGATCATTTCCCATCCGGGAAGGTAGAAGTGAATACGATCAAGAAAAGCCGTATCGTTATTTACTTCCTCTGATAGAGGGCTGAACAGATGGGATGTTTGCAGAACTGTTTCAACCGGCTGGTTGATGTTTC
>JAUVWI010000071.1 GCA_030604195.1 Spirochaetales bacterium | reverse complement strand
TCATGCATCAGGAACCTTTTTTTTGCTTAGATTTCATATCTTTACATGCATTGCTGTAAGGATACTTCCTATAATCACTTTGCGAGAAGGTCTGAATTAATTGATGAGCAAAGTCAATAGGCTATAAATTAAAATCACAGATAAAGGCAAAACGAACCCAATACCAATCCATTTCAGTATCTCTTTTGTAGGTTTTCTGATCATAAAGAATGATAATGGCTTCTTAATAACATAATGTGCAAACAGCCAGAACAAAACAAAGGTTAGAGGTAATCTCAGTAAGATTTCCCTGACAGCAAATCTTACAGAAGGATTTGATATCCAGCCTGTAAGCAGGCCGGCTACAGTTGCTGAAATAAAAAAAATTAAAAGAAAGCTCATGCAATAAAGGATTATTTTCCACCAGCCTTCATTTCCTAAACACCTCATTTTTTCTTCTTTGGTTTCGTTTAGTAAAATATTCGTGTCTCTTATCATTTTTTCACCCCTCTATGTTTATCCAACAAGCTTCCTATTCCTAACCCGAGAATTATGCCGAATCCCGGAACTGTTGAGAAAGATAGGGGAGGTGCCGGTTGCTGTAAATACGTATTTTCCCCTAATTTTCATCTATTCGACTAGGGGTTCTTACTGAGAAAATGCTCTCTTAGAAGCTAGGTGATTTTACTTAAGGCGCACGGGAGGGTTATTTTCTACGAGCATATCAGGCTGTATGCTATTACCTTTGAAATTTTGTGCCTTCAGCGCAAAAAATAATCAAGTCCAGCGCCCGAATATATTGAGTTGAATTTCTGTGTTAAGAACTTCGGTTGCGGATGTAATCTGCGATGGGCTTTAAGGAGTAATTGAAATAAGGTTGGCCAGTTCCAGTTTGTTTTTGACGGAGCACTTTCGGTAGATATTGTAGATATGGGCCTCTACCGTTCTGGGAGAGACAAAGAGTTTTTCACCGATATCGCGATTGCTCTTCCCCTGAAGCAGCAGGGTAATGATCTCCCTCTCCCGGGTCGTGATAATGAATTGCTACAGGAACTGTGCGGGGAGCGAATCTTTACGCGGGGCATCCTGTCTGAAGATCCTCTGCACGAGGTAGCCCAGGGTTATAGCCCCCCACAAGAAACAGATAAGACCCGCTGCAATAATGTTGGACCGTACAGTCAGTATAGAGGGCGGCATGGAAAGAAGCACAAAGGTCAGGACAACCAGTACGACATAAAAAGCAGAGCTGAAGTAGAGGAAAGGTACCACGACCCCGAGGGATACCCTGGTTCGGGAAGATCGAATCCGGAGCAGCCCATAGAGTGTAACCAGGCCGAGGTAGCCATTGAAAAGAATGGTACCGATCCCGCTTAGAAGCCGATGGTTACATATCAGAGCCACGATGATCATTGAAAAGATGACCACAGTCAGCCCTATATGCAGACCCAGCTGCCATCTTGCCGCTTTCTGCGGGATGAGACTCAGGATGAATTGAGGTATGACAAAGAAGAGGAGAAGAGAGATGACCAGTCGCATATAGACTACGATCGAATCCAGGACCGGGAGAGGATGGGGTAGATATACCAGGTTGAAGAAGTGGTATGTGAGTAAGAGCAAAAAGAAGGCGTAGCCGGCAAGATAGAGAAGGTAGGAACGCAGCCAGGGGGTTTTGTATTTCCCATAGACCACATAGGTGGCGCCGAATGAGCCGAACATCAGGGTAAAGGCCATCATGTTGAACCAAAGGATAAGCTGTTCCATTTGTTACAGCATATTATATCAATTAAACCGAAAGGGCAACAAATTCCACCAAATATTATGGACTAAGGCGGTAAGGTTCTCATTCACAAGAACTGTCTATAGTTGCCCCCGGGTACCCGGGGGGGTACGGTACCCGGGGGTACACTCCTTTCCCTAAGCGCCGGCAACTATCTCTTTCTCCTTTTTCCCCTTTCTCCTGAAGAGATTTGCTATATCATCACTGATTACATACAAACTGGGTACGAAAACCAGGGTTAGGGGAGTGGCAAAGACTAATCCATAGCCCAGGGCCAGGGCCATGGGGGCCATCCATTCATCAGTGCCTCCTATTCCATAGGCCAGGGGCAGCAAACCACACACAGTCGTAATTGTTGTCAGGAGTATTGCCCGCAAGCGGTCGGAAGTTCCCTCTGCAACTATGGCCATTATTTTTTCATCCGGCTTTTGCTTCCTGAGCACATTGATGTGATTCACTAAAACTAAAGAATCATTTACAACAACGCCTGCCAGACCGATCGTACCGATCATGCCAAAAAAGCCAAGGACCTCACCGTGAAGGGCAAAGGCTATAATCACACCCACAATTCCGAAGGGTATGGCAACCATGACTAAAAAGGGCTGAGTATATGAATTGAACAGGAGAATCAGAAGGAAATATATGCCCAAAAAGGCGATCAGGAAAGTAGTGACCAGGTTAATCATGGCTTTCTCACTCTCCTCGGCTTCACCTCCTACAAGCAGTTTGATTCCCGGCCAGTCCTTATCCACATCGAAATGTTCAAATACAGCATTGGCGACCTCTAAAGGAGTAAGAATATCCGTATCAACATCGCCTGTAATACTTATTACACGCTCACCATCTAAATGCCGGTACGCCGTGGGACCGGGGCTCGCTTCCAGGCGGGCCACTTCTCTCAATTTAATTAAGCGCCCCTGCCGGTTGGGAATGGGCAGGCTTTCAAGATAGCTTACATCCTTCCTGGCAATTTCAGCCAGCTGCACCCGGAACTCCACATCCTCGTCACCCTCTCTAATGCTGGTCACAACTTCACCGTCATAAGCAATACGTACATTCCGGGCAACATCGGCCACGGTCAGACCCAGTCGTGCCAGCCGGTCATAATCTATCTTTATCTCGATCTGCTGTTTCCCGGGCTTGTCATCCCGGTCTATATCCTTCGCGCCTTCAATATTCTTGACAAACTCCTCTACCTTACCTGCAAGCTCCTTTCTCTTTTCATCATCAGACCCGACTACCCGGAGATCGATAGGTCTTCCTGCGGGAGGCCCTCCTGCTGCGACCACAAAAACGATTTTCGCAGAACCTTCCAGTTCAGCTGTTTTCTGCCTGAGTTCTTCAACGATTTCATGAGCTGTTCTTTTGCGCTCGGAGAAGGGAGTAAGCCCCACTAAGATATTGGCATAGTTTTCTCCAGATCCTCCGGTAAAAAATGTCCCAATTCGGGAAACAAAGGTTTCAAGCTCCTGCCCGGGCAATCCGGCTATTACCGCTTCTATTTCAACAACCTTCTCCTCAGTTGCCTGGAGGGAGGTTCCGGCAGGCAGCTCAATATTGGCAGTAATGTATTCTGCTGCCTTGGATGGGAAGAGGATAAACTCCATATAGTTTGCTGCATACCAGAGAGATCCGGCAAGAACAACAATAAAAAGGACTACCAACGGATATCTCAGCTTCAATAAGCGATATGAAATCTTTCTAAAAGCACTTCTTATCCCGTCAAACCAGTTGTTTTTTGAAACCTTTCTTGTTCTAACTGCACGCTTTTCCAACCCTCTCTTGATATGGGCAGGCAGAGCGATAACCGACTCAAAGAGCGAGATAAACAGGGCCAGGCTTACCACTAAGGGAATGACATAGACAAATTTTCCCAGCATACCGGTCATAAAGAACATGGGAAGAAATACTAAGAAAGTGCTGAGAACAGTGGTTAATACAGGTGTAAAAACCTCACGCGTTCCCTCTGCCGCCGCCTGAAGGGGGGAATCCCCCAGTTCCCGCCGCCGGTTAATATTCTCTGCAACTATAATTGCATCATCAACAATTATACCTATCATTAATACTATAGAAGATAAAGAGAGGATATCGAGAAAGGCGCCGAACATGGGAAGAAGAAAAATTACTCCCATTACGGATACGGGAATACCCATGGCAACCCAGAACGCGGTTCTCCTGGGAAGAAAAAGGCTCAGCACTATAATTACAAGGGCAAGCCCGATAATCGCATTAGTGCCCACAGTTTGAAAGCGATCCTGAACATAAACTGAGGCATCGTTTGCATAGAGAAAGCGGACATCTCCATATTTAAGCCAGAATACCTTCTCAGTTTCCCTTTTCCCTTTTATGAATCTCTTAATTGAATCCAGGATGCCTGCTTTACTTTCCGGCTCGTCACTTTTCGGGGCAAAGACCTGCCTGGAGCTTTCCTCTTTAATCAGCTTTTTAATAGCCTTAACCGTACGAATTATATCCGCATCCTCACTCTTATAGACGATAAATGAAATTGCCTTCCTGCCCTGCATATGTGAGATAATGCTTTCATCCTCAAAATCATCTTTGACTATGGCAAGGTCCTTTATCTTTATCAGGGGGCCGTCAAAGGTGGAGCGCACGATTACATCCCCTACTTCCAAAGGATCTCTGAACTGGGCTAAGGTAACTACATTCTTCTCGCTGGTGAATGACTCGAAGGTTCCTCCGGTCATACGGATGTTACGGGCCTGTACGGCCTGGATTATCTCATGCAGCGGAATTTGATATTTATGCATTGCGCCGGGGTTCACTTCGACTTTCACCTCCCGGGCGCGGTATCCATATTTTCGCAGCATATTTACTCCGGGAACATCCTTTAATTTCTTCTCAAACCTTTTAGCAATTTCCCTCATTTCCTCATAAGGCAGATCTCCGGTAATTCCGATTTCTATAATTTCAATCAATGAAGTATCTATATCTATTACAAAGGGAGCTTCTGTTACCGCATCAGGAAGACCTGTTACCCGGCCTACAGCCTCGTGAATATCATCCTTTACCCTATCCGCATCTTTTAAATCAGGCTCTAACGTCACCAAAATAGATGACACGTTTTCTAAAGAAGTTGATGTAATCTGCTTAATTCCGCTAACATTTTTCAACTGGTCTTCTATCTTATTGGTAACATTGAGCTCAACATCCTCCGGAGATGCTCCCGGATATAGAGTTGTAATATCAATCATGCCGAAATCTACATGCGGAAATAGATCACGCTTTAAGGTTCTTAAAGAATTTAAACCTAACAGTAGAATCATAAGGGTAAAAAGGGTGGCTAAAATATGCCGTTTGGCAAAAAACTCAAATATGGATTTCATAGATATTCTCCTTTTATTTTCCGGGGAAAAGCTCATCTATTAGAGCATGGTACTGAAGTAGAAGGGTGTGGTAGAGAGCCGCATTGCCGGCGTAACCCAGCCTGGCATTCTGCTCATTATCCCTGCTCTGGATAACAAAGGTCAGCTGGCCCCGCCCCTGATTGTACATCTTGAGCTCTTCTGAGGTCTTCTCCCCGGCCGATTCTATCTGTGCCTGGTTAAGTTTCAGTATATTTTCCATATCAACAATCCTGATAAGCAGGTTTCTTAAATTTGCTTCCAGGGTTATCTCGATATCTCTCTTCTCTTCCTGCAGCTTATCTATCTGCAGGTCGACCTTTTCAATGCTGGCTTTTATTCCCCTGTTGCCAAGAGGCGTACTGAACTCCAATAACAGGGATGCATCCGGCTTGCTTATCTCCAATGATTTTCCAATCTCTTCGTCACTTCCATTGAGTGATCCTGAAAAACTTAGATTGAGCTGAGGCCTTTTCTGCTCAGTAAGACCGTCACGGCTGCAAACAAGCTGTTCTTTAAGGATGTCGAAGGTTTGAAGCAATCTTGATTGTTTCTTTAGCCCGACAACCGATTCTTCGATCCCCGGTAGTTCTTCCAGTTTATATAGATCAAAAACCGGACTTTTCTTATACAGCTCGGCTGTTTGGGTAATAACTGCCAGTTCAGCCTGTTTTGCCCGCCAAAGGGAGTTAAGCTGAAGCAGCCCCTGTTCAGCAGTGCGCAGGGCATCCTGGCCGCGCAGAACATCCACTTTGTCTACCAGATTTGCACTATGCCGCTTCTGAACCTGTTCCAATTGCTCTTTTGCCAGGTTATAGCGCTCTTCTGCTATCTTGATCTCCTCATGAATTTGTACCCATCCTAAAAAGCTCATTGCCAGGTCCAGAATAAAAGCCTCCTGGTTCTCCAGCACCTGTACTTCTGTGAAGCTGACTGTGTAGTCGCTTAACTCATATTTCAGCCTGTCCAGCTTGCCGCCCAGATTCTGCAGAAGCGGCTGGGTGTAGCTCAAGCCCACTACATGGGTGTATGCTTCTGAAGTGCCGGATGGAAGCAGATCACTGCGGCTGTAGCCTGAAGAAACTGAAAGGCCCACGCTGCCGCCCGTGGCCCAGATTGATTTCTGCACTCCGGTGGCGAGACCAAAGCGGTTTACTTTATCAGCACCGTATGGGGAAGCGCTTACCTCGCCTGAGTAATCGTAATAGGGGAAATGCCGGCCAGCCAGTCTTTAGCGCCCAGCAGGCTTTCTGACTCTTTCTTTTTAATTTGAACCGCCAATTTTTCTTTTTTAAAGAAGGGATGATTCTCTTTTGCTAAATCGAGAAACTCTTTCAAAGTAAGCGTTTGGGCAAAACATCCCAGTGATACCAGCATAAGAAGCATGCCGGCCATGAATAATCGAAATCTCATAAAATACCTCTAATATTTTAAATTTAAAGATTGAAGTAAAATGCCATATTTCAAAAAACTATGGCCACCAATGCCTTCAGCCTTATGATAAATATCTTCATATATTTGACTGCCTCGATATAAATCAAGATAAAAACCTACCCCATAATTCTGTTTAAGCTGTAATGGATAAATAGAAGCACCTAATGTTGGACCATAATCCCAGTTAGTAAATTTGTAATCAGGAATGTTACCATCTTCGGTTTATGTTCTTGCTTCAATTGCAATCATATGGTTCCTCCAAACGCAATTATTGTTATGCTTCCCCAGGAAGCATGATGCCAAGTGTAATCAGGACCACGGAGAGCAAAGTGCAAGCCAGAACCAGTGCAAGGCTTTTTCTCTGGTCGTCGAGAATACGTCCCACAAAAGCTGCAGATCTATCGAAGCAAATCAAAGCCGCGAGGACCGGTATTCCCGTTGCATTGATCCAGATATTGAGGATCAGGCTCAGAATACTGCTCCTGGTGAGCCGCATATGCCAGCTGAGTCCAATCACAGCCGCCAGGAACACCCAGACCGCAGAGCCCCAGAGCGGCATGGGCATCCAGGAGTTGCGGCAACGTTTCCTGCCTCGCTTCTTCCCTGCAACCAGGAGCACCAGTATGGTCAGCATCTGTAACAAGGCATAGACAAAACTTATAAGCCTGATATTGCTCATACCGCCTTTCCCTCTTTCCCTTCCGGAATCTGTTGAAAAAGATAGGGAAGGTACCGGGTGTTGTAAATACGTGTTTTCCCCTAATTTCCACCCTTTCGCCTAGGGGTTCTTACTGAGAAAATACTCTCTTAGAGGCTAGGTGATTTTACTTAGCAGATGGGAACGTGACATTCTCTGCGAGTGTCACGGGCTGTCCATGATGCTCCCGATTATTATTTTGACAAGGTACAAAAAAAGTTTTATAGTGTGAGCGAAATTTTTATGAAAGGTGGGATTATGCAATTCGCAGAATACATGACTCCCCGGGAGGTCGAACGGCTGCATGAGGCCTCGCTTGAAATCCTGGAAAATGTCGGCATGCTGGTGCGTAATGAGAGGGCACGGGCTGTTTATGCCGGGCACGGCTGCAAGGTGGATTCCGAAACCTCGATCGTGAAGATTCCCCACGGTGTGATCGAAGAATACCGAAAGGCCTTTGTCCCGAATTTTACTTTCCGGGGACGCGATCCGAAGTATGACCGGACTATTCCCCTGGACAGACCGGTGGTGGTAACGGCAAGCTCTGCGCCTGCTATTATCGACCCCCGGACCGGGAAAGAGAGGCGCGCCACCTCTTCCGATATTGCTGACATAGCCTTTCTTATAAATGAACTGCCGGGTTACGATGTTTTTTCAATTTCAACACTCGCCGACGATGCTCCTGAAGGCCGGTTTAGCCTTTCACGCTTTTATCCGGCCTTAAAAAATTGCTTGAAGCCGGTGCGAAGCAACACCCAGGGCATGCATGAACTTCTCGATGTGCTGGAGCTGGGTGCGATTATTGCAGGCAGTGAAGAGGCATATAAAAAGCGTCCGATCATTACCCACCACTACTGTCCGGTAATCTCGCCTCTGACCATGGATATAGAATCCACGGAAGCGTTGATTTATCTTACCGAAAAGAAGCTTCCTGTCTTTGGGACCATTGTGCCCAATGCAGGCATTACTGCGCCCATGACCCTTACAGGCACGCTGGCGCTGGGAAACGCCGAGTTTTTAGCCCTGGGTGTGCTCATGCAGATGATCCGTCCCGGAACACCGTTGATCTATTCTGTTTTATCGACTGTAGCCGATATGCGCACGGGCAACTACACCCCGGGGGCGATTGAAACCGGGATTCTGCAGATGGCGCACAGTCAGATGGCGCGTTTTTATAATGTTCCCTCGGGGGGGTACATTGGCCTGACCAATGCCCATGTAAATGACGCCCAATCGGGCTACGAAAGCGGTATGGGCGTGACCGGGGCTCTTACGGCCGGAACGGACATGTTTAATATGGGAGGGCTTTTAAGCAGCCTGATGTCGTTTGATTTCGCCAAATGTGTAATTGACAATGAGATTGCCTTGATGCTCAAACGGATCAAGCGGGGTCCTGAGTTCAGTGAGGAAGATCTTGCTCTGGGCGTGATTGCAGGGGTCGGACCGGGCGGCTCATACATGGAAAAGCTGCACACTATTGAGAACATGCGCCGGGCGGCTGTTATTCCGAATGTGGCCGTCCGTGAAATGCGTGATATATGGGAGGAGAAGGGGAGGGCCGATGCCCATGCCAGGGCAATGGATCAAGCCGGGAAGATCCTTGGTGCGGATAACCCGGCGGTATTTTCGGCAGACCTGGACAGGAAAATTCGGGATCGTTTCGCAGAGCTGGTTGCCGGCGATGCCGGCTGGAAGGAATAATTGGCAGCAGCTGCCCCTGAACATTCAAAGAGAAATTAGCTTGACAATCAAACTAACTATGCTACTATTCGCCCGTTATATAATATTTTATTTTAGGAGGCAGTGTATGAAAAGGCATTTTTTTCTCGTCTTAATTATTCTTTTCATCATTCCCGCATTTCTTTTAAGTGCTGGCGGTGAAAAAGAAGAGGTTTCAGGTGGGGTAATAAAGTATTACTCGGATAACGATGAATCTGAGTTGGACCCTTTGGCAAATAATATTGTTGCAGGAACAGGTCTGCAGCTTGAGCCACTAAGGATGTCATCGGGAGAAGCCTGGGCCCGGGTGTTGGCCGAGGCTCCCAATATAGCCGCGGACATGCATTTTGGCTGGCCCCTTTCTTTCGCCCTCATGGCTAAAGAAAAAGGACTTCTTATGAAGTATAAATCACCTGCCTGGAAGAACATCTCTGATGAGTACAAGGACCCGGAAGGCTACTGGTATGGCTGGTCATACTGGTTTGCCTGTATTGCGGTGAATACCAAGCTTCTGAAGGAAAAAGGCTACGAGATGCCGAAATCCTGGCAGGATCTCCTTGATCCAAAGTGGAAAGGTGAAATTGTTATGCCCAATCCCGGCACCTCCGGAACCGCTTTTCTGGCCGTCTCTACCATAATGCAGCTCTACGGCGAAGAGGCCGGCTGGGATTATCTGTGCAAGCTCGATGCCAATGTCGCTCAATATACAAAGTCAGGATCTGCGCCGGGCCAACTGGTTGGGCAGGGGGAATATATGATCGGCATAACCTGGGACCAGGCCGTGCAGAAGAGAAAGGACGAGGGCTATCCTTTAGAACTGGTTATTCCTGAAGAGGGAACAGGCTACGTTCTGGATATCGCCGTAATCTACAAGAACACAGAAAACCTGCGCGGCGCGAAAAAATTCATAGACTACGTGGGAAGCAAAGAGTTCCATGAAGAAGTCGCCAAATACAGGTCCAAGGTTACCTATCCCGGAGTAGATGCGCTGGTAAAATTTGACCCGAAGCTGATTGATTATGATGCCAAATGGGCGGCTGATAACAGGGATAGAATAATGAGGGAATGGAAAGTCAGGTTTGCAAAGTAGGTCCGCAAAGTAGCAGTCAATCTTGAGAAAGGCGGCTTCATGCCGCCTTTTAATCTGCATTTAGCCCGGTTTAAACCAGGAAATTAGAGTATAGGAACCTATATGAAGAGAGATCCCTTATTTATCGTACTGACCATTATTATGGCACTGCTTCTTCTCCTGTTTGTCGTATATCCGCTGGTCTCGGTGTTTATTACTTCTTTCCGTTTTGAAGGAAGGCTGTCCCTGGGCAACTATGCCGACTTTTTCCGTTATTCATACTATTATAAGTCAATGCTCAATAGTTTATTGCTTGGTATTGTAACCACGGTGATAATCCTGATCTTTGCTTTTTCTATTTCCTATACGATCAGTAAAACAAACATGCCACTAAAGGGATTCTTAAAGACTGCTTCTCTCCTGCCTTTGATCTCTCCGCCTTTTATTTTCTCCCTGGCTCTCATAATAATTGCCGGGAGGCGAGGGCTTATTTATCATTTCCTTAAGATCAGCCCGAACATCTACGGCTGGCCGGGCCTGATCACGGCACAGGTGCTTTCGTTTTTACCTTTGGGTTTCCTGATGGTGAATAATGTGCTCCAGTCATTAAGTCCTTCTTTGGAAGATGCCTCACTGGATCTGGGGGCAAGCCAGGCCAGGACCCTCTTCAAGGTCATTATCCCGCTCTCTCTCCCAGGCCTTTTCAAGGCCGCGCTCCTGGTCTTTATTATCTCCTTAGCTGATTTTGGAAATCCCATGCTGATCGGCGGTGGGCTTCCCATCATGGCAACCGACGCTTATAACCTCTGGATAGGGGAGCAGAACATGGAGATGTCCGCGGTATTCTGTATTTTACTCGTTATACCCTCGATCTTTGTCTATGTTGTGCAAAATTATTTCCTCAAAGAAGGCTCATATGTAACCGTAAGCGGCCAGATGATGCATACAGAACAGAGAAAGATATCATGGTATATCGAATACACTTTTTTCATAATATCGATGATGGTCGTTTTAATAATTGTTTCCTGCTTTTTAGTAATTTTTTTAAGCTCGGTTACAAAGCTCTTTATGATTAACAACACGTTTACCCTGGAGCATTTCTTCAGCTATACAGGCTGGAAAGCCATTAGAACCTCCTTCACCGTTTCTTCAATAGCCGCAGCTCTGACCTCCTTTACCTCGATCATTTTTTCATACATCCTGGTGCGGAAAAAGCCGATAGGAAGAAAGCTGCTGGAGTTTATCGCCCTGCTGGGTTTTGCAGTTCCCGGCACGGTAATGGGCATCGGGTACATACTCGTATTTAACAGGTATCCGTTAATGCTTACCGGAACCCTGCTAATTATCATTATTAACATATCATTCAGGGAATTCCCGGTAGGGCTTGAAGCAGGCATCAGCAAGCTCTACCAAATAGATTATTCTATTGAGGAAGCCTCCAGAGACCTGGGCGCCGGCAGCTTTAAGACCTTTTTTAGGATAGCCCTGCCACTTATGAGCTCTGCTTTTGCGGCCAGCTTTCTTTACACCTTTATGGTGGGTATGATAACCATCAGCGCGGTGATATTCCTTATAGCGCCGGGGACGAATCTTGCCTCTCTGCTCATACTCAGGCTGGGCGAGACAGGCAATATAGGAAAGGCTTCCGCTATGGCAATATTGCTTACTATTGTCGTTCTGGTGAGCCTGGTGCTGTTGAAATATATTTCAAAGCAATCAAAAGTAGAAATGTTGAAAGGCTTTTAATAATGGTGAATGATAAGATCCTGGAACTTAAGAACCTGGTCAAGAAGTTCGGTAATATAACCGCGGTAAACGACCTCAGCATACTGAGCATTAAGAGGGGAGAGTTTCTGACTTTTTTGGGTCCCTCCGGCTGCGGAAAAACAACTCTGCTCAGGATGATCGGGGGATTCTATTACCCCAGTTCGGGTAACATCATTATGGAGGGGGAAATAATTAATGATATACCCCCGGAAAAGCGAAAAACAAGCATGGTCTTTCAGAACTATGCCCTTTTTCCACACATGACCGTGTTCGAAAATATCGCCTATGGATTGAAAGTGAAAAAATTGCCTGGTAAAGAGATTGAAAAAAAGGTGATGAATGCATTAAGCATAGTTCAGCTTGAGGGCCTTGAGCATAGAAAACCGAATCAACTATCTGGCGGTCAGCAGCAGCGGGTGGCTTTGGCACGCTGTATAGTGATCGAGCCCAGAATTATCCTTTTGGATGAGCCTCTTTCAAATCTAGATGCCAGCCTTAGAGTCATGATGAGGGAAGAGATCAGGAAGATACAGAAATCCCTGGGTTTAACTACCATTTTCGTTACCCATGACCAGGAAGAGGCCATGAGCATGGCCGATCGGATCGTGGTGATGAATCAGGGAAAAATCGAGCAGATAGGCACGCCGCTTGAAATCTACGAAAAGCCGAGCACCCTGTTTGTGGCCGGCTTTATCGGTTACGTTAACATGGTAAAAGGAAAAATAAAATCCAGGCAAAACGAGTCCCTTACTATTGCCACAGATCTTGGCGAGTTTATCAATATGAATGAGGATTTGAAAGGGTTCAAAGCCGGGGATGAAGTGACAATTATAATCAGGCCGGAAGCGGTATGCCTGGAAAAGGCATCGCTAAAAAGAGAGGGGAATACTTTTCAAGGTAGAATCCAGAATTTTACCTATATAGGATATATTGCCAGGTATTATGTAGAAGTCGCCGGGCAGGAGTTTCCTTTTATCGTCGAGATATCCAACCCCGGGGGCAGGGGGATCTTACAAGCGGGAGAGCAGGTAACCCTGACTCTTCCTTTAAATTTTCACTGCATCAAAGATCGCTAAATTCCCAGGTAGATCTTCTTGACATGTTCGTTATTTTTTAATTGTTTGGCATCGCCTTCTAAAGCAACTCTTCCTGTTTCCAAAACATAAGCCTTCCTGGCTAATTCAAGAGCCATGATTGCATTTTGTTCTACCAGGATTATTGTGTATCCTTCATCGGCAAGCTGCCTGATACGCTCGCCTATTTCACGGACTATAATGGGTGCTATGCCCAGGGAAGGTTCATCAAAGATGAAAAGTTTAGGATTAGAAAGTAAAGCTCGTCCAAAAGCAAGCATCTGCTGTTCCCCGCCGCTCAATTTACCTGCGAGCTGCCTGCGTCTTTGGCTTAAGATCGGGAAATATTTGAAGGCTTTTTTCAAGTCCTCTTCTATCCCGGCCCTGTCTTTTCTCAAGATGGCGCCGGTTAAAAGATTATCCAGTACGCTCATCTGCAAGAAAAGCCTCTTACCTTCAGGAACGTGAGCAATACCCAGCCTGACAATTTTTTCAGGAACCATACCATCTATTCTCTTATCCTCGAACCAAATCTCTCCCGAAGTAAGCGGAACAAGTCCGGAAATTGCTCTTAAACATGTGCTTTTACCGGCTCCATTGGATCCTATTAGGGCTGTGATACTCCCTTTTTCGGCCTGGATGGAAATATCTTTCAGAGCTTCTACCCCACCATAGTGCACTACTAAATTTTTTAAACTAAGCATTCATTCACCGCCCCAAGTAAGCTTCTATTACTTTTTCGTTTTTACTTATTTCTTCAGGTGAACCTTCGGCAATTTTCTTCCCGAAGTCCAACACAGTAATCTTTTCGCATGTGCCCATGACGGCTTTCATGTCGTGCTCCACTACTATGGGAGTGACACCCATTTCATCACGGAGCATTTTAATTCTATCCATTAAATCCTGCGTTTCAACGGGATTCATACCTGTAGAGGGTTCATCAAGCAACAATAACTTCGGTTCGCAAGCCAGGGAAATTACTATATTAAGAAGCCTCTGATATCCATGGGGGAGGGCTCCGGCAAGCTCGTTCTTTACGCTTTCGATACCCATAGTTTTTAATAAGCCCAGAGCTTTTTCTTCAACCAGCTTATCTTTTTCATGCTTCCCTGCTGTGCCAAAAAGCTGCATCAAAAACCCCTTTTCATTATGAAGATGGCAACCTATTACTACATTTTGCAAAACGGTCATATCATTTAAAAGTGTAGTAAGTTGAAAGGTGCGAACTACTCCTTGCTTCACTATGCTGTGCACCGGCTTTCCAGTTATATTCTTTCCTTTCCATATTATTTCGCCCTTTGAGGGATGTAAAAAACCACTGATTAAACCAAAAAGAGTTGTCTTCCCTGATCCATTGGGCCCGATCAGACCCCTTATCTCACCTTCTTCAATGTTCAGATCAATATCATCGACAGCTACCAGTCCTCCGAATTCCTTCCTTAAGCCTCTTAACTCGAGTATATTATTCATAGATGCTCCTTCGGTAAACTGACTATTTCATCGGTAACTGACATATTCTATGCTTTTCTATATCGAAGCCACATCTTTCTAAGCAGGGGTGACATTCGCACGGGCAAGCTTTCAAGACCCTCAGGTAAAAAAAGCAAGCTTATTATGAGGATACAACCGTAAACAACCGGCATCCATTCACCGAGTGGGCGCATCCATTCACCGACTATTGTAAAGAATATAACTCCAATGATTGGGCCGGCAAAGGTAGCATAACCCCCAACCACTACCCAGATAAGAAGATACAGGCCAGTTGTTAAATTATACTGATGGGGATCTATATGACCAAAGTAATGAGCTATAAGAACACCGGAAATACCGGCGAAAAAAGTTCCCACTTCAAAGGCCAGAGCCCTATAGGCTGTGACATTTATTCCGACACTTCGCACCAGAGACTCTTTTGAAGAGATAGCTTTAAATATATTGGTTATATTTGAATTATCTACTCTATACATTACTGTCAGGCACAAAACGGTAATCACCAGTGCTAAAAAATAATAAGGTAGTACACCGGCAAAACTTATTATGGGTAAGCCCGGGATCGAAATAGATGGCGCCGGAATGCCGCTAATGCCCCGATGGCCACCGAAAATCCCAATTCTGATCCAGCTCAGCCTGAGCGCTTCTCCGATGGCATAAGAGCCTATGAAAAAGGCAAAGGCCTTCATTCGAAGCAATGGATAAAGCATTATCAGGCCCAGCACTGTTGAGATCAGGCCTGCTAAAGGCAGGGTAAGCCAAAAAGGCCAGCCCAAGCTTTTTGCCATTAAAGCGCTGGCATAAGCCCCCATACCCATCAAGGGTATGTGCGCAAGGGTGAAGTCTCCAGTAGTAGTAATGAGACGAAAGCTCACTGCCAGAATGATGTGGGCAAAGAACACAATTGTAAGATCAACATAATATCTTTTGAAAATAAATGGCAGCGCAATTAAAATGATTGCCGGTGCTATAAGACTAATTACGAATTTAAGTCGATTATTTACCATGTTCTGACAATCCTTCAGGTTTTATTGCCAACAAAAGAACCATGAACAAGACGTTAGCTATATTGGCAATAACTGCGTCGAAAAAAGTAGTTATAGTAGTGTATAGAAAGCCAAATAGAACAGCTGCGAGAATAGTTCCCCTGAGGTTTCCAGCTCCCCCAACAATTACCACTATAAGACCTATCATCAGAACCATATGCCCCATATAGGGGTGGACTGCAAAAGCGGGCGCCATTAGCGCCCCCGCAGCTCCGGTCAAGGCAGAACCAATACCCATGGCAATAGTAGCAGACTTATTAATGCTTATTCCCTGCAGTGTGGCAGCTTCACTATCCTGGGCAGAGGCGCGTATTGCCAGGCCCATTCTAGTCCTATGTAAAAATAGCCAGAGCATTCCTAACAAGAAAAGGGTGGCGAATATTATTATGACTCTTTGCCAGCCAATGGTAATGCCGTAAATATTCAATGCACCCATAATTGGATTATCAACACGCTTGGGATATCCCAGCCCCCAAATTTGTCCCACCAGAACTTGTAGAATAAAGAGCAATCCTACGGATATGATAGCTACCCCCAGAACATTTCCCCGCAGAGGTTTGAAAATGGCTCTTTCGATGACCATACCGAGACAGCCAACCAGGAGCATAGCCAGCAATACAGCAGCAATAAAATTCAAACCTCTAAGAGTGTAGAAGAGCCATACGACATAAGCACCCAGCATATAAAACTCACCATGGGCGAGATTCGCTATTCCCGCAACTCCAAAAACCAGGCTTAGCCCTATAGCTAATAAGGCATAGAAACTACTTAGCTGTATACCGTTAATGATAGTTTGTATAACCAGTTGCATTGTCATTGGCGCCTCTATTATGGCTAATTTATTGGTACTGAAAACCAGGTAATTTATCAAGTCTACAGACCAGGTTAATATTTTCGGGGGTGAAGATCAAAAACCCCACCCCCGAAAAAGACTCTGTTTTATTAATATGGTTATTAATATGCAGCCCACAGACCAAGTTTGTATTTCTTATAATACTTTATGTAGATAGCCTTATTTTTCTCCAGCCAATCAGCAACATTCATGGTGTACACAATAGCATTTTTCCCATCTTTAAACTCTGTCCAGTGCCAATCGCTATAGAGCAAGTTATCCTGGCCTGCGAAATCCTTGCCCATCCATTTTCCCGGTCCAAAGCAGTGCGGAACGGTCTTTTCCGCCTTAAGCGTCTCCAGCACGGCTACAGGCTCAATAGTACCTGCGAGTTCAATTCCATGTTTCCATATATCAAGACCAGCAGCCCATTCGTAAGAAACTGCACCCCATTCTCCAGGCCATCTCTTCACAAACTCGTCATAAAATTCTTTAAAAGTTCTTTCCGCAATTCGACGATTTTTAATAGCCGGGTCATCAAATCGAGGGAAACAGCCAATAGCTTTTCTAGCCTCAAGCCAATCCGCCGGTACCTTATTGATAGTGGAGTCCATGAACTCTACTGCCACAAGTATGCCTTCAAAACCCTGGAGGTAACATTGTTCAACTATTAGATCCAGATATTCTACATATGAGCAGCCAAGATTAATGATGTCCGGGTTCTCGGCCAAAATTGCGGTTACTATGGGAGCGAAATCCATTGTTTCCGGCGCAAAAAATTTATTGTACACAATCTCAATACCTGTGGCTTCAGCCCCTGCCTCGGAGTAAGTGGCTCCCTCAATGCCAATCAGGTCATCCTGAGCACAATGGGCCATGGTTTTTGCTTCAGGGTAAGCCTTCGCGATCCATTCCAACGCCCCGGTAAAAAATGGACAGGATTCAATTGGAATACAGAGGTAAGGCGCAGCTTTGTGAACATCGGTGGAGATGAAACTATGTTCCACCATCTTATGCTCCGTCAGAAAAGGCGATACGGCAATTGCAGGGTCGCCGCCCAGTGCCATTATAAGATCTACCTCATCTTCCAATACCAATTTCCTGGCGCCAAGCATTGATTTGCTCGAAATTTGTTCATCATCGTAAACTATCAACTTGGGCATATAGGTTACTCCCCCTGCCTTGATACCTCCGGCAGCGATAATGTCTTCAACCCATATTTCTGCGCCATGCTTTGCTGGTAGTCCCCACGCAACTGATGGACCCGACATTGGGCCCAGGATGCCTATTTTTAAGGGCTTCACCCCTTCCTCAACTTCCTTTTCCCCTGCACCCCCGGAGAAACCTAGAATAGTAACACCCAAGAACAGTAAAATCACCAAAAAAACCTTCATGCCTTTCATCTATAACTCCTCCTTAAAATATTTTTTGAATTTTAGCACGCTAAGATAGACTTGTAAAGAAAATATTTTTAAAAGCCATTTACTATGTAGAGGTTTTATAGTGGATTGGCGCGAGTCAGCACCTGTGCGGCCACCTCAGGTAATCTTAAACAATTTTGGAAAATCATCCGAATGAAAGGCATTCATGGCCCTGTTAAAGCGGTTTAGACCGTATTCCCAGAAGTCAAAATCAAGAGTGGATAGATGATTCTGTATAACAGCCCAGAAAGTCCACAGTATATCAGCCATGTATTTGTAGATATTCATTCTGGCAAATTTTTGCTCATCGAATTTTCCAAAATAGGTCTCGAGAATCAACTTATCTTCGATTTCATCAAATCCCTGCTCTACCGAAAAATCTCCCAGCTCAAAGCAGGGATCGTTCAATCCTGACAGTTCCCAGTCGATTATTCGCATCCGGTCTCCCTGGTCGATAAAATTTTCAGCAAGCAGGTCGTTGTGGCAGGACAGAAGCTCAGGCATATTCCCTGTAAAACGCTCCCGCACCTTGTTCACAATGCTTTCGGCTTCATCGAAATTGTCAGGAATTCTGATAGAGTGTTTTTTTACGATTTCGTAATACTTATCAAACTTTTCAAACATAACGAATCTTGAAATAAATTTTCCTTTTGTATTAACCTCTTTTATCGCCTTTACTGCACGCAAAATAACCTCTTTATTTCTGAAAGTTTCCGGAGACATTACAGTTCCCTCAATAAATTCGGTAACAATGATATTATCGGTTTCAAAGGAATAAAAGACATGTTTGCCAACCCCGGTGTCTGAAGCTGAAAGTGTATTGTGCAGTTCCGTATCACGGTCAATGAATAGCTCCGAACCCTTTCCCGGTATTCTAACCGCATAGTGTTGATCATCAACGGTCACTTTATAATTGTGGTTTGTGAGACCATCGGTTAGTTCATGAATCTCAACCTGTTTGTCCTTCCACTCTTTGATCCTGCCGATTACATCCTCAATTGTTGTCATAGAATTTTTACCTCTTGAAATGTTTTTAGATCCTCTCTTTTTTAGAATATACGATTTCCAATTAATACTATATCAATTGACTGGAAAAACGCAATGTTCAAGGCGTTGCCGCACAATAAATATTTTGTATCTGATTGACAAATCTTTATTTAATAATAGAATGAGTTGAATTTGAAAACAAGGAGCTGGTATGACAGATAAGGATGTTTTCGAGAAATTAAAGGAAGCTGTTCTTAGCTTCGATGAGGAGCTTGCATTGGGCATGGCGGAAGAGGTGGTTACGCAAAACCTTGATCCTATGGAAGCGGTGGACAACGGCCTGGTAAAGGGCCTTGATATAATCGGGGAGAAATATGAGCGGGATGAAATATTCTTACCCGAATTGATGATGGCGGCCAATATTTTTCAGAAGGTAATGAATATACTGGAGCCGAAGATCAAGG
>JAUVWI010000113.1 GCA_030604195.1 Spirochaetales bacterium | reverse complement strand
CAATTTACACCAATTTTATCATATCAAACGGGCTGTGGTGCGTCTACTCATTTAAAAGACGAAAAAAAATCTATTTGTTTGTAAGTATCTATTGTGTGTGGATTTATAATTTATGCGTCAGTACTGCTCGATAAAAGAATCTACTTTTTTACTTCCGTTCGCTATGAGTTCTTCTAAAGCATGAGTTCATCCTTAAAAGGTATACTCAACCTTAACTGTGAGCATATCATTATCATCGTACTGACCGAAATCACCCTTACCGCCGGAAAAGATGTTGGCGCCGATCTGCAGTTCCAGGCCATCCCTGATATCATAGATAATCCTGGGGCGTATAAGGGAATCCATGTTGTTCAAGCCCAGGTAGGAAAATAGTTCCAACCGCAGGGTATCTCGAAAGAAGGTATCACTGATCAGCAAGGTCATCATGTTTTCAAATTGATCGTCAACAATAACATTGTCGTAGTTCGGAATGGCCTGCTGAATGAACTGGGCGCTCAGGTTGATACCCAATAGGGTGAAATCTATTCCCCCCAGGTAATTGACGTAATCTTTCTCTATAACTCCTCCCGCGGCCATGTCGCTGGTGCGGAAATATTTACCGCTGTAATAGGCTCCTTCGCCGCGAAGCACTGCTCCGGCCAGGGTGGTGCTGAAGCTGCCGCCGCCAAGAATAAGACGGTGGTATTCCGGTGTAATTTCCAGGGGGCCGGCATTGGTAATATACAGGGCAGGCTCATCATCCCACATATAGCCGGCCATCAACTCCAGGTCGAACCGGGAGCCAAGGTAGGAATATTTGGCAAAGATTTCGCTGTTGGCGGCTTTCATATCTACTTCTAAAGCAGAATTAACAGTGGGAGTAACGGGAAAATCAGGCGTTACCAGCCAGATCGAGCCGGCTTCCGGAGCCCTGGTGGGGGTGAACAGCGGCACTACCACTGCTTCAAGGGTGGTGTCCCCGAAGTAGAGATCCGCTTTCAGGGCGGTAACCCCTATGCGGATCTCGTCAAAGTCCGGCAGCAGGAATTGGCGGAGATCTTTAGGCGAAACAATGTCGGTAATAAAAACGCCGTCAGCCTTTCCCCAGATAATCTGTTGCTTTCCTATGCGCAGGTCCAATGAGTCGAAGTAGATATCAAGGTAGAGTTCCCTGAGACCCATTTCCAACTCCTCCCCGTAATCCTGCCGGGGATAGAGATAGATATGGGGATTTGCCTTGAATCTTATGTTGTCGCCGCTATGTTCCATGTTTAAATCAAAGGAATTCCGGATAAATGGATATTCATAGTACCCGGCCAGGAGCATGGTGGTGTGGCTCCCGGCGGAACCGGTAAATAATAGATCCTGGGCCCCGATTGCTGCCGCTCCGGCGAGGAGCAGCAGCCAAAAAGTTAAAAATATGCGGTGTTTCATTTTATGCCCCTCTTCATCATCCTTTCGGTGAAGGTGCTGTCTGCAATACCATGGTCAATGGTTACATCTGCCAGCTCCATCCTGGTGGTATGATCTTTTTGCACGTTATGCATCTCAAAGTGCAGTAGCACCCAGTAACCGTCAATTTTATCAAAGGATTTTACCGTCAGGACCTTCAGCAGCTCCTCATCTTCATCATAGTATTCCCTTTTCAAGCCGATCCATTTGTCTTTGATAATCCAGCTTACCATCCTGGAGTAAGCGGAATCTTCATCTAAGGGAATGGACTCCACCACATAGCACTCTTCACCCTTCAGGGTTTCTTCTCTTAAAAGTTTGTGGCTGTCCTCCGATGGATGGCGGTCGCCAAGATCATCATAGGTGAAATCCGAACCCATGAAGCTGTCACTCTTGCTGTCACTGGAAATCCGTTTCACCTTTTTCAATGCCGGCAGGTATATCCACTGGTCATCATCCTTTGCCTCCGACGTATAACTCCAGCTCATGAATGAGGTGTTGCGCACGTCAGAGGGTGCGGTGAAGAACATGATCTTCTTTTCCTGATCGCCGAAATCTTTTATGAACTGTTTGATCTCTCTTTCGCGGCGGTCTCCACGTGAGTTGATCAGGGTCATGGTCAGTTGGGATTCAATGTCGTCACCGGTGGGCCTGTTGTAAACATTTTCCATTATCTTTAGACCCGTGACCTGTGCCTGCGCAGTTGCGCCTGTTAACAGGGTAATCAGTATTACCCAACCGAAAAGCTTCCTCTTCTTAGTCTTCATTTTAAACCTCCTGGGTTTTTGTTTTATTTTGAAAGTAGAGATTCAGTGAATAGAGCAGTACGAACATAACGGTGATTGTGCCCCAGAAACTGGTAAACATGTTGAAGGCCACCAGGATGCCCAGTTCCCGGTTTGGCGGAAATACCGAAAAGAGCAGAACCAGAAAGCCGATAATTATCACTACGGCGTTGAACAGAATCGCCCGCCCGGCGTGATACATGGTCAGTTTTCCGGTAAGTTCCCTGTCACCGGTAGAGGCTGCATATTCTTTGTAGCGCTCAATAAAGTGAATTGCATAATCTATGCCGATTCCGATAGAAATGCTGGAAACCAGGGCGGTGGCAGTGCTCAACGGGATATTCAACAGCCCCATCATGCCGAAATTTACCGCCGAGGTGATAATTATAGGTACGGAACCGATCAGGCCTATCATCAGGTTTTTAAACATCAGTGAGATCAGCACGATGACAATGACTAATGACAGGAGCAGGCTCGATACCTGTCCCTTCAGGATCAAATCACTGAAAATCAGGCTCTTATAACCGGAACCGGCATAATTGATCTCAATTTGCTGACTGTTAAAGTCCGCTTGATATTTGCTGATAATCTCGATTGCGCTGCTTATGGCTTTTGAGTCATCAGATTTGAGCTGAATGGTTACATTGGCTCTGCTGAAATTGTAATCTATGACCTTCCAGAGATTCTCAGGATCCCCCGACATTTCGTAGAGCAGCAGGTATTGAGCTATAAGTTCGCCGGAATCGGGAATGCTGTAGTAGTCAGGATTGTCGGCATGCATTGCCATATTCATCCGTTTCAGATAATCAGATAGAGAGAATGAATTACCCACCATTTCCAGTGTTTCCACTTCCTCCTGCAGGCGGTCAATAAGGCGCAGTGCTTCCGGGTTTTTAAATCCATCCTTGTTCTCTGCTTCCAGAATAAGGTTGAGGCTCGAAGTGCCCCCGAAATGCTCATTAATGAAGCGGTCGGTTATAACAATGCTGATATCCTTTTCAAAGTTGTCTAAAAAACTGGAGTTTATCCAGACCTTTGATACGCCGAAGAGTGCGATGGCAATGAGAACTGCGGTTGCAATCAGGGTGATGTATTTTTTACCGATGATCCAGGCTGAATATTTCTCGGCCAGTCGTGTCTGGAAGTTCTTTTCCTCTCTATTGCCCTTAGTCTTAAGTTTTATTTTAGGCAGTCCGAATACCAGGAGCGCAGCGGGCAGAAGCAGCAGGGATAGCGCCATGGCTGCCAGCACGCCGAAAGCGGTAAATATACCGAAGTATTTGACAGGGTATACCTGTGAAGTCAACAGGGATGAAAAACCCACGGCAGTGGTGATTGCAGTCATGACCACCGGTTTCCACATGGTCTCAATCATATTGAAAATGGCTTGCTGTTTCGTAGCCTGGGGATGGCTCTGCATGTAGATTTCGAGGTGGCTGAAAAGGTGAATTCCATAAGCCACGCCTATTGCTATTAACATTACCGGGATCATGGTGGAAACTGAGTAGGTTGGAACGTTGAATAGGGACATTAACCCAAAGACCCAGATGGTGCTTAAGAGAACGATCAGGATATTTAAGATAGTGCTCTTAACGCTCTTCAGTACCAGGAAGAGGATAATCATTATTGCCAGGATAACCAGGGGCGCCATGGTTTTCATGTCCTTGGGCGCCAGGGATGCCAGGCTCCCCTCGACAATGGGGCGTCCGGCTACATATATTTTCTCCGGTCCCTCAAAACCTGCTGCCAGGTCGAGAAGCTCATGGTAGAAATTTTGAGTAAAGAGATCGTCTCCGATCTCAGCGATTATAAGGGCTGTGGTTTCATCCGCGGATACCAATCTTCCGGCTACCATGTCATTAGCGCGGACCTTGTCCCCTAACTCCAGCAGCGCCTCGCTGTCCGCGGGAACCTTTTTAAAGAAGGCCTTCACATCCATCCCGTCTTCCGTGCCGATAATATTGTCCGCTGTGTAGAGGGAAAAGACATCATTTTTCTCGATCTGCTCCAGCTTCTGAAGAGCTCTGGTCAGGTCTTTTAGCTTCTGCAGGCTTGCGGTGTTATAGATACCTTCAGGATTTTCAATGGCGATGATAATACCATCCTTAATATCAAACCACTCCTCAGCCTGATTGCTGTAAACAAAGGCCGGATGGAGCTGGGGCATGTATTCATCCAGGTCGGTTTCCAGGTGTGTGTTGTTAATCATGGCAGCAAAGAAAACTGCAGTTACTATAGCGATCATTACCAGGATCAAGCCCGGGTGTTTAAGCAATCTTTTTAAAAATCCAGTCATTTGTAATACTCCTGTTAGTTAATATTCACTAATAATTGTTGGCAAAAAAACCTGGCTGAATTGATTCCCCTATCCATGCTACTGCGCCTTTTGAATGAGTTTTTTCAATGCCTTCCAGAGCTTATTACCCTGTTGCTTTAGATCAAAACCATACTTAGACAGATGCCACCTGATAATAATCAACCTCAAGGGGCCCATTATGATCATGCTCAGCTCTTCTTTGGACAGGTCGCTACGAAGCTCACCGCTATTAAACCCCGCTTCAATTATCTTGAACAGATGGTTCTGGGATTTGCTCATAAGTGCAGCTACCCTGGCGGATAGGCGCTGGTCATTCTGGAATATTTCTTCAGAGAAAACAACTGCGGCCAGGGCCGGATTATTGCTGAAATGGTTAAAATGCTGCTTATAGATAAATTCAAGTTTTTCAGGCGCCGGCCCGGCCATAGATAAGGCCTTGTTGAAAATACTCAGATTTCTCTCTTCAAAAAAGGTTAATACTCCCAGCAGGATATCCATTTTGCTGTCATAGTGCCTGTAGATGGCAGGCTCGGAAATGCCTATGGCTTTCGAGAGGTTCTTAATGGTAAGTTCCTGAATTCCCCTTTCGGCGATAATACTTATAGCCGCATCGATAATTTCTTTCTGTCTGGCAGTAAAAGGCACCATGTGCTTATCCTTTTCAGTTAATGAATACTAACTAACATAACATATAAATGTCAACGCGGCAAGCCTTTTTTTCGGCTCTTGGCTTAAAGAGTCTATTCGGCTATTCTTTATTAAAGGATTACCATATGAAAAAAATTATTAGTTCAGTTCTGTTGGTCGGTATTTTGGGCCTGGTGGCCGGATACTTTATTTTTGCTAAAAGCGGCGGCAGCTATATCAATGTTATGCGCCTGCTGCTTCCTTCCCGGAATATTCTGCAGGGAATAGGCAATGCTGTTCAGGGAGTTGAGAAGATGCGTCTGAATATCCTGCTCTGCGGCGTTGCCGGCGCTCTGGTGGGACTGGGAATGGGAATTGCGCCGCGGGTGATTACCAGAAAACGCAGGAGAAAATAGAGGGGCGCGGCAGTTGGAGGCGGCTGTACACGGAAGGGTATTCGCTATAGTTCATGCCGTCCCTCTATCCGCATTGCTTCTATCTATAGGATGCCTTTTACAAATTCTTCCCTGTAAGTGTTGACATTAACAAATAATTTCCTTACATTTGTGGTAAGGAAATTAATTCCTTACAGGAGGTTGAATGCTAACAGCAAAGGTAACTACAAAAGGACAAATCACAATACCAAAGGCCGTCAGGGATAAACTCGGACTTTCCCCGGGAGAGGATTTACTCTTTGCAGAAAAAGATGAAGTTTTCATCATCAAAAAAGTAATCAGGAAGTCCCCTTTTGATAAATGGGTGGGATACCTAAAAAAAGGAAAAGCTACAACTTCTGATAATCTAATAGAAGAGCTCAGGGGAAAATGATTTCAGCAATTGATACAAATATTCTGCTGGATATCCTTATTCCCGATAAAAGATATGCAGAGAGTTCGAAAAGCCTTCTAGAAAAATTCAAAGAGAAGGGAAAATTACATATCTGCGAAATTGTTTATTCAGAGCTGGCATCACAATTTTCCTTTTCAGAGGAACTGGAACTATTTCTACAGGATACAGGAATTAATCTGGAGAATTCAAACAGGAAATCCCTTTCTATAGCCGGAGAACGCTGGAAAAAATATACTGCAGAGAGATCTCAATCATTACAGTGCGCAGTGTGCGGTAAGGAATTATCTGTAGAATGCCCGCAATGCAACGGTATAATTTCATGCAGGCAGCACATTATAAGTGATTTTATAATCGGCGCTAACGCCCTCACCCATGCTGATCTGCTATTGTCAAGGGATCGGGGTTATTACAAAACATATTTTAAGGAACTTGTAGTCAAAAACGAATAACCCGCCTTGTCAGACTGCCAGATCAGTGGTATTGCCCATCGCAGATTACATCCGCAACCGAAGTTCTCAAGACAGAAGTCCAACTCAATATATTCGGGCGCTGGACTTTAATATTTCTTGTTAAAATAACAAGCTTTTGAGCTATCATAGCATATATTAAACCCGGGATTCGAAAAGCTGATAGGCCTCTTCGAATGATTTTTCAGCGGTAAAGAGCAGCAGGTTTTTTTCAGCAATTCCTGATTCAGTAGAGAAGTTCATAATGGGATTGTGTATTGCATCGAGAATATCCTCCCTGTCACAGCCTCTCTCTAAAAGGTAGGCAAAGAAGCTTAAAGATGGTAAAGCCGCATGTTTTTCTTCCCTGGTGTAAGCGTAGCCCAGGCCGTCTAGAATCTGTTCAAAGGGCCCTTTCGAGTAATGAAGAATGTAGCTCAATGGCATATGGTCGGCTAAAAGCCCCTGTTCACCAAGAGATTTACCGGTTAAATCTATAATTTTATGATTTTCAATGTATGGCAGGAAAGAGCGCAGTATAATAACAAAAATATTCGTCCGGTTGTTGTTCTTATGAATCAGAGCGGGGATGTCATAGTTGACAATAAAGATATCCTTGACTTTTTTAACCGTCTGTCCATGGATAGTTAAAAGATCCTTTTCCGGGATCCAGAGGTGAAAAAGCTCTTCAGAGGTAAGCTTTAATTTCTTCAGAGCCTTAAATGCACCGATAATCTCCGCTTCACTAAAGGGAATCTGGAAATAATCCTCAAAAGACCGGCGCATAGTCGGAGTGAAAAGATCTCTGCCAAGCATGGCAAAGCGTACCTTCAAAGAGTAATGTTCTTCGATTATCCTGTGCTTTATCAGGAAACTGCCAGGAATATTAGCCATGTAGATGATTTTTAAAGAACCTTTCGGAGCAGGGTAATCGCGAATGGATTTGAGCAGCGGTCCTTCCACCTGGACACCATTGGATTCGGGACGCAGATAGATAAAGATATCCTGTACATCGGGCGCCAGGCTGGGACCGGGATAGGGAATTATAATTGTGGGTTTCTTAACGATCAGCATGAAAGATAACGGTCAATACCGCGGGCTGCCCGGTGGCCATCGGCAACAGCGGTTATGACATCCGGGCCGGTTTCTATAGTGAGTTTCTGCTTTTCATCAAATTTGGGTGAGAAGCGGCCCTGTTCATCAAATACGGAAAGGCATTTAATAAACTCAACTCCGGTGACCAGATTCTTTACCACGATAATATCCTTTGGTCCGTAGGAGGGATGGACTTTGATGCCCTCCTCCATACCTTCAATAATCTCCTCTTCATCAGCCGGCATCTCTTCCCTGCTTTCCAGGCAGAGCAGTTCGATTCTCACCTTACCAAACTTCTGTTTCTGTAAACGGGCCATGGTGCGGGCAATATCAAAAGCCACATTGCCGCCGCCGATAACTACCATATGTTCCGGAACCCTATCCAGGTGTGGTCCCTTCGCGGCCAGGCGGCACTCCCGTAGAAGATCAATGGCCTGCCGTACATGGGGGAGCTTTTCCGCTGCAAACCTCAGGCCCCTGCCCAGATGCAGACCGGTGGAAATATATACAGCATGGTATTTTTTCTTGAGTTCTGCAAGGGCAATATCCTTGCCCACCCGGGTATTCAATATGAGTTCCGCGCCCAGTGAAAGGACATGTTTGATATCCCTGTCCAGGGCTTGATCGGGAAGGCGGTAAGCGGGCGCTCCGACGCGCATCATGCCTCCTGCCCGGTTGAGGGCTTCAAAGATAGTCACCTGGTAACCGGCCAGGCTTAAGTAATAGGCTGCCGACAGGCCGGCGGGTCCCGAACCCACTACTGCAACTCTCTTATTCTTCTGCACTATCTCCTTTTTTTTCACACTTATGGGTACAGATCCTGCCGCAAGCTCCTGGAAACGGGTTGGTGTTATACATTATAGCAACGGATTTTTTCAGATCGTGTTCCCAGATTGCCCTGATATACTGGGGTATCTCCATATTGGCCGGGCAGCT
>JAUVWI010000132.1 GCA_030604195.1 Spirochaetales bacterium | reverse complement strand
TTCCCTTTTCCTTTCTACTTTATTAGGAAACCTTCCTGTCTGAGAATTGTAATCAGTTCTGCCAAGTTTTCAAGTTAGAAGAAGCTCACGCAGGCAGGTAACAATATCCTGGGTCGAACCTTAAGGATTGAGACGACCTGAAAGGTCGATTCAATCCCATGTTCAAGAAGCCCTGATCGAAAGCGTATCTTCTATATATAAGGGAAATGCTCCCGGAATTTATCCTGGGAAAAGAAAACAAACAGTATTGCCGAAAAATAAGAGATGGATTCATACCATCATTTCTGGTAATCAGCCGTTGATCTCTAAAATAATACTATAAAATATAGTCACTCTTTTCAATACACGGTTATTACATCGTTATTCGGACGCAGTCCTCCCTCCTTAGAGAATTGCATAAGAAACAAAAAACATAGAACTACCGGATGTTAGCTATTAAAAGCGTATCAGGTAAACCCGGCATAAAGCAAACGTTCAGGCGGAAGGTAATACAGATACCTGACATTTGAATTACATTCAGTGTCGTTATTGGTTCAATTTACAAGGAAGGATACCACGCCGGTGCTTGCTATGGCCTTTGCAATTCCGGGGAATTCGGGACTGTAAAACCAGGGAATTCCTGGCTGCAACTTTGGGTGTTTCTAACTTTCAGGAAATAATTTTCCCAGCGCAGATTACATTCGCAACCGAAGCTCTTAAGGCAGAAGCCCAACACAATATATTCGGGCGCTGGACTTGATTATTCTTTGCGCTGAAGGCGCAAAATTTCAAAGGTAATAGCATAATGGAGTTAAATGATTATCAGGAAAAAAACCCATTGATAGCCCAGCTCTACGTCTTTTGCATACGCGATTTCTCCGGCTGAGAGTCTGTTCGACATGATGCCGGTTTGGCCACCGGGAGGCAATCGTCCCTGAACAGGGCTTAGAGGCTGGGGCTTCCAACCGAAATCTATGGACTCTGCTTTTGATTTTAAGTATCTTTAGCACTGCTATCATCAGCAGCAGCAATAATCACGGTACAGGAATAGAAACATGACTCATAAGGATTCGAAAAACGATTCGCTCAGGAACATTGCCATAATAGCCCATGTTGACCATGGAAAAACGACCCTGGTGGACGCCATGTTCCGCCAGAGCGGCACCTTCAGGGAAGGGCAGGAGACCGAGGAGAGGCTCATGGACAACATGGAGCTCGAACGGGAGCGGGGGATCACCATTACCGCTAAAAACTGCTCTATCCGATGGAAGGGAAAGAAGATCAACATCCTGGATACCCCGGGCCATGCCGATTTCGGGGGTGAGGTGGAACGGGCCCTGTCCATGGTTGACGGAGCCATTCTTCTCGTGGACGCTTCGGAAGGCCCCCTCCCGCAGACGAGATTCGTCCTGAATAAGGCCCTAAGAGCCGGGCTGAAGATTATCGTTGTGATCAACAAGATCGACCGTCAGGACGCCCGGCCGGAGCAGGTGTTGAACGAGATCTACGAACTATTCCTGGACCTGGATGCCCTGGAGGAACAGCTGGAGTTCCCCATACTCTATGCAAACGGCAGAGCCGGCGTGGTCAAGACTACCCTCGATGAGGAGGGGGAGAACCTGCATGTCCTCTTTGATACCATTCTGAGGGAGATCCCCGCCCCTGCCTTTAGCAAGACTGATCCCTTTCAGATGCTTGTGGCGGATCTGTCTTACTCCGATTACCTGGGCCGTCTGGCTATCGGAAAGATCATCAGCGGCAGCGCGCGTTCAAAGGAGAATCTGATATGCATCGGCGAGGATGGAAAACACAGGCCCTTGAACATTTCCAGGCTGCAGGTTTATGATGGGCCCGCCCTCAAAGATACGGATAGGGCGGAATCCGGCGATATTATCGTTCTTTCCGGTATCGATGAGGTTCATATAGGCGACACCATCTGTACAAGGGAATCTCCCAAAGCCCTCAAGCGCATCAGCGTGGACGAGCCCACGGTATCCATGAGATTTACGGCCAATACCTCTCCATTCTCCGGAAAAGAGGGCAAGTACGTCCAGTCCAGCAAGATCTGGGAGCGTCTCAAAAAGGAATCTCTCAAGAATGTCTCCATGAAGGTGGAGCAGGCGGGGGATGGGGAGGGTTTCATAGTCAAGGGAAGGGGCGAATTTCAGATGGTTATTCTCATAGAGACAATGCGCAGGGAGGGTTTCGAAATCTGTGTGGGCCGGCCGGAGGTTATCTACCGCTATGAGAATGGAAAAAAGCTCGAGCCTGTGGAACATCTCTCGGTAGAATGTGAACAGAGCTTCACCGGGATTGTGACCGAAAAGCTCTCGAGAAGAAAAGGAAAGATGCTGGCCTACGTGAATCATGAGAGTGGCCGGGTGAGGCTCGAGTTCAGCCTTCCCTCCAGGGCGCTCATAGGCTACAGGGACGAATTCCTGACGGACACAAAGGGTACGGGCATGCTCAACTCCTACCTTGCGGGGTACGAGGAGTACAGGGGGGAATTCCTGAACAGGTTCTCCGGTTCACTGGTAGCCGACAGGAGCGGGGTGGGAGTGCCTTACGCCCTTTTCAACCTCGAACCGAGGGGCCAGATTTTTATTGTTCCGGGAGATCCAGTGTACGAAGGAATGGTCATAGGGGAGCATAACCGGGAGGATGACCTAAATGTGAATCCCTGCAAGACGAAGAAGCTCACAAATATGCGAGCCGCCGGAAAAGACGATGCCGTCACCCCCACGCCCGTGCTTCCGATGACCCTGGAACGGGCTATCCAGTTCATAAGGGAGGATGAGATGGTGGAGGTCACCCCCTTGTCCATACGGCTGCGAAAGAGCCTTCTGTCAGCCCAGAGAAGAAAGGTCCGGAGCAGGCGGTAGGGGGCTTTCGAGGGACCGGTAAGGGGAGGGGCCGCCGGCTAATAAACCGGCCGCGGTCTTAAGGAAAACACAAGCCCTGTCGAATCAAAAATCTTTCGAATCGAATATTTACAGCAATGGTTTTTAGCTGATAAACTGTCATTGCCGTTAATTCGATGAAGCTGCTTAAAATATTAAGGAGTATATTGTGAAGATACGTGACCTGGTGCCTGTGGCTCTTGGAACTCAACCGGCCGATACAATTTTACGAAACGCCCGAATTGTTAATGTGTATACCGGAAGAATAGAGACGGGAAACATCGCTCTTTTCCGTAAAAGGATCGCCGGCATAGGGGATTATGAAGATGCAAGGGAAACTATAGATATCAGGGGCCATTATGTTGTTCCTGGTCTCATCGATGCCCATCTGCACATCGAAAGCTCCATGGTTTCTCCGAGAGAATTTGCCCGGGCGGTTTTATCCAGGGGAACCACTACCATCATTGCAGATCCCCACGAGATTACCAATGTACTCGGTATTGATGGTCTGGACTACATGATCAAGTCAACAGAGGGAATCCCGCTCAATGTTTACATTGCCCTGCCTTCAGCTGTACCTGCCACCAGCCTGGAGACCGCAGGCGCCCGGCTGGGACCTGAAGATATGGTAAGCTTTGTGGACAAGTATCCTCAAAGAATTATAGCGCTGGGAGAGGTTATGAACTTTCCCGGTGTGCTGAATACCGATAACGAGTTGATCACGAAAATTGAAATTCTAAGGCACAAATACAAGAAAATCGACGGACATGCTCCCGGCCTTAGTGGAAAGAAATTGAATGGCTACATTGCTGCTTTCATCCGTTCAGATCACGAGAGCACAAGTTCCGAAGAGGCTCTGGAAAAAGTCTCCAGGGGAATGCAGATTCTAATCAGAGAGGGAACGGCGGCTAAGAATCTGGAAGCCCTGATCAAAGCCGTAGATATTAGCAATCATATATTCTTTTCCTTCTGCACAGATGACCGGGATCTTTCCGACATCATTCGTGAAGGACATATCGATTTTTTATTTAAAAAGGCTGTCAAATTGGGGCTGGACCCGATTATAGCCTTAAGAATGGCCACTATTAATACAGCCCGGCATTACAACTTAAGAAGCATGGGTGCTATTGCCCCCGGTTACAAGGCAGATATGGTGGTTATTGATAATCTTAAGGACTTCAATATAGAGATGGTCATCAAGGATTCTCGAGTTGTGGCAGAGCATGGAAGGCTTGTCGCTCCTTTAGGCGGCATCTATGAGAATATGCCTGCACGGATTGGAAAGGTATTATTACCCGATTATTCCCTGGATACCTTCAAAATCCCTGCTCTTTCCAGCCAAATTCGGGTGATCGGTATGAGGATAGGGGATCTGTATACGGATTCTCTTAAACTGGAGGCGAGGATTGAAAATGGTCTTGCCCTGGCCGATCCTGATAGAGATATTTCCAAGGTAGTAGTCTTTGGGCGCCATGACGGTAAGAATGTTTCCAGGGCGTTCGCAAGGGGATTTGGAATAAAACAGGGGGCTATTGCAACAACTGTGGGCCACGATGCACACAATCTCTGTGCCATTGGTGTTGATGACAGGGACATGTTTGCTGCAGTGAAGCGGGTTAATGAACTCAACGGAGGGATCGTATCTGTTATTAACGGCCAAATAAAAGCTGAAATCCCCCTGCCCATTGCCGGGTTGATGTCGGATAAGGAACTGACTGAAGTAGTAGGGGAACTGGAAGAGATGAAAAAGGCCATCCGGGTTATGGGCAGCAGGAAAGATATCCTGATGATTCTGCATTTCATCCAGCTGGCCGTGATCCCGGAGTTAAAGATTACCGATCAAGGACTGGTTAACGTACTTGAACAGAGGATTGTAGAGCTTTTTATTGGAAAGGATGAACATAGATATGGACCAACTTAATCAAAAATTTGGCATTAATGGTCATATTCTATTTAAAGCAATGACAGATGATTATCCGCCCTGTGCGATATTAAAATCTGACTTCAGCACCTGCGAAATCTCTTTATACGGTGCACATGTTCTTTCATTTATTCCAACTGACTCCGTTGATTTACTCTGGCTAAGTTCAAAAGCTGTTTATAAGAGGGGTAAGGCTATAAGCCTAAAATCCCGCCAAATTCTTATAACTATGTTTACAAAGATTAGCTAATTATCTACAGATAAAGCAATTAAAGTTATTTTTTATGCTTGACATAGTTGTAAAACATAGTATAATTAGTACTATGT
>JAUVWI010000041.1 GCA_030604195.1 Spirochaetales bacterium | reverse complement strand
TCAACAGGAAAACCGGTGCATCATCGACCTTTCCTCTGGCCCTGATTGCTCAGCTTTTGAATATTCGCACTATCGAAATGCTGGTGGATCAGGGGTTTGAGCCGGATTTCTTCATGAGCGGTAACACCAAAGAGGGCGGACCCCACGGAGAAAAACTTGTGGATAAGTGGTATAATAGGATTAAACATCTTTAGATTAACTGATAAGGATATTCCTATAAGGAAATAAAATGGTTTTTGAAAACATCTGCCGTATTCCGGGTATAAGCGGTACTTTCGAGGTTCTATTCAGAAATGGCAGGATTGAACATCTTAAGCCCAGCCAGAAAAAAGATCATGATGTAGAAACTCTCTGGTTAACTCCAGGATTATTTGATATCCAGTTTAACGGCATGCTGGGCTATGATCTTTCAGCAGAAGGTCTAACTGCAGATCAGGTAATAGAAATCAATTCTGCTCTGGAGAGGCGGGGAATTCTGCGCTGGTGCCCGACTATTTGCAGCCAGGCATCAGAGATTGTGGAGCAAAATCTCAGTATTATCAGAGAGGCTATCGATGGTGGGTTGGCTGCCAATATTCACTGTATACATCTGGAAGGACATTATATTTCTAGTGAAGAAGGCTATCGGGGCGTGCATCTTCCCAGGTTCATTCGCGATCCCGATCCTAAAGAATTCGACCGCTGGCAGAAGACTGCCGGCGGGCATATAGGCCTCTTTTCCTTAGCACCTGAGCGTAAGGGTGCTCTGGAATTTATACAGAAACTGAAGATGGAGGGCATTAAAGTTGGCCTGGTCCATCATCATAGTGATCATCAGACAATTCAGGCGGCAGCGGCCGCCGGAGCCGATCTTTCCTCACATCTGATCAATGGCTGTGTCACATTGATTCATAGACAGCATAATATCATCTGGTCGCAGCTTTCTCTGGATCAGCTTTGGGCCAGTTTTATTGCTGATGGATATCATATTCCTCCTTATACCCTGAAGGCGGTAATAAGATCCAAAGGAATTGATAGGTCGATACTTATATCAGACCTTTCCCATCTTTCCGGTCTGCCGGACGGTGAATATGAGTCGAATGAGATGACTGTTGTTTTAAAAAATGGCGGGCTTTGGGTAAAGGAGAAAGGCACAAATCTGCTAAGCGGAGCGGCCAGGACACTGGAACAGGACGTAGAGTGCTTAGCTGTTAATGCAGGCTTCTCTATCGAGAATTCACTGCTCATGGCTTCAATAAATCCGGCCCGTTATTTCGGCGTGGAAGGGGAAATGGATATCTATAAGGGTAGAGAAGGCCCCCTGGCTGTTTTTAGCTGGGCAAGAAGCCGGTTGACTGTTAAAGAGATCCTGCTTTAGTGTTCCATGCGCATTCCTGCTGTTGTATTGGGATAGGCAGAATTCTTTGCGGAAACAGTTAGTACTGTTAGTCTGTAAACTCTATCGCCTTTATCTCAAATAATTGAGCGCCGCTCAACTCTTCGGTATCACCAACAATATAAAAGAAACATTCTGTATCGGGTTTCAGGCCCTTTACTTCGATGAATCTCGTGCCATTATTTTGTCCGGTATGAGCGCTTTCATAGGAGCCGTTACGGGTGTCAAGCCAGAATAATTCAGCGTGCGGGGGCAGTCCTTTTACACTTATTCGCAGATTGGGTCCCCGTTTTACCGTTGCCCTGTAATAATTAAGGGCTTCATTATTCAGGGTTTGTGAGTATATATGGCCGGTTTTAAGTTCAGCGGCCCGATCATAGATTTCACCCCGCATCATAATACCGGTCGGTGAGAGAAGATAGTCATCGGTAATGGTTATTGTATAGCTTTCGCCATTGGAATAATCATCGGCGTGATCAACAATAGTGAAATAGAGGGTTGTCCGGGGTTTAACAAAATAATCTTCAATGTTTAAGGCATCTCCCTGGCTTGAGCTCTGCCAATCCTGAAAAGAGGAATCCCGGCCGTAATAGATGAGTTCCGCATAACCTAACAGATCAAATGCTTCAATATAGATATCCGCTCTTTTTTCTACATTAGCTTTATAGAAGCTGACCCCCTCTGCTCCGACTGTACCGTAATAGGACTCGCCCACGGCAAGCTCAACAGGGTTGTCAGGGCTTCCTTCAGAGGCAAAACCCTGCTCTTGAAAATCCTGTCTGCTCACTGCTTCTGCTTTATCGATCCGGGGCAGAAAGCCATCCTTCAGTTCGGTGAGCTCTACAATATATTCAGGCGCCTCACCATGAAAACTGAAAGTAATTTTAAGGATACTGCCGGCCACATCCGGTGAAATCCAGTAATCAACTACCTGCCCGCTCTTACCAGGCTGGCCATCTCTTAAGTGGACAGCCATAAATTTTCCTGCTTTAACCTCAATAATTTCTTCACCGATAATTTCGGGCCGGGCGAAGAGAAAGGACCATTCCAGTTCCAGCTCTTCAACCCTTTGCTTTTCTATTCCGGCTTTAAAATCTTCAATCGGGATTTCCTCTTTTGTAGCGGCAAAATAGTCAGGGATAAAGGGAATGGACTGGTGCTTCTGACCTGTTTCAGGGTCCTGGTAGCGTATCAGCAGAGGTGCGCCCTCCGGGGAAACCAGGACCTCATAGAAGATCGAGCTTTCTTCAATGGTATATGCTACCTGCCACCATTTCGAGCCGTCTTCATTTATTTTAAGCAATGCCCTATTCAGTATTGAGGAGACTGTGCCCTCTCTATTGGTGGCGGTGAGGGTTGTTCCCTGACCCTGTTTATAATTACTGAATTCATTCTTAAATATGCGGAAGAGGTAATCGGGAAAGATATAGTCATTATCCCAGACAAATTGATTGAAGTAATCAAAGCTCATACTGAAAAAACTGAACTGTACAACCGGTGTGAGCAGGCTTTTAAGGTCATAGGGTGTCTGGATTTTCCGGGCTGGAACTTTAGCGGCAGTCTCCCCGGCAGTGGCTTTATCAGCCGAAAGCAGGGTATTTAATCCGGCACAGCCGCTGAGTAAAAGAATAAGGAAAATAGCAGCTGCTATTATGAATTTTGTTTTTTGTACTGATCGCTCTCTGACCACATAAGGTTTTAAGGGTAATAGCATGGCACCCTCCTCTTTAGTATAGTTTTTTTAGCTTTTGTTTCCGCTTAATCGAATCAATGAACTCAATGGCTTTGTAACCGTGCCAGCCGCTGGAGAGCGGTTCATGATTTTTAAATTTAACGCATTGCACGGCATCCAACAACATGTTTTTAAAGTAACCTGTTGTCCCCGGCCTGCTAACGGAGGTTTTTTCCAGGGAATTCATATTTTCATAGTAGCTGCTTTTTACGCTCCGGTATTCTTCATAGAGACCATTGCCAATGCGGATCTTTCCGGATGAAAAATTCAGGGTTATGGCGAATTCAAGATAATCACGGCCTGAGCCGATCTCCAGGATTACCGGTATGCTCCCGCTTCTGCTGATTATTATCAAAGATTCTCTTTCTGAGGCAGAGAACTTTACTGTTTCAATTTTTTCCAGGTATGAGGAGGTAAGAAAGTTGATGATATCTATAAGATGGGTGCCGTCATGGAGCAGGGTCTCATTTACCGGCCACGTTCTGCCCATGAAGAGGCTGGAGGAGATTGATAGAAGACGGCCCAAAGTTTGTTCCTCAATATGCTTTTTAGCCCTCTGGTAATCCTTTGAATAACGGCGTTCATGATTGGTCAGTAGCTTGATTTTACCGGCGTTACCCAGTTCAGCGATCTTCAAGGCATCCCTGCTGTTTTCAGCCAGGGGTTTTTCACAGATAATTACCTTTGGTTCATAGGGTAGAGCCATTTTTATTATTTCCAGGTGGGTCTCCGAGGGGGTGGAAATATGCAGAATGTCACACTGGTTGAATTTCAGCATATCATGGATATTTTCATATACCCGGGAGCAGTTCCACCTTTGGGCAAAGAGCTCCCGCCTCTCTTTATTGATATCGCAGCCGGCTGTGAGCCGGCACTCTCTGTTTAGTTTAATTGCTCCGGCATGGGTGCATGGTTTTTCACGCAAGCAGTCATCCTCGAGTATGCTTCCGATTCTTCCTAAACCTGCTATGCAGCAATGGATCTTATCCATAATATTCCCGGTATGGTCTTTATTGGTCAATCATTCCTGGAAAGACCATATTTTTCCTGTTTTTCGATATTTCCCAGGGGTTCAACATGGACCATAATATCATATACATTCTCAAGGCGCTCTTTAATCACCAATTCGATCTTTTTAGCAATTTCGTGGGCCTGGGCAACGGTGAGTGATCCCCGGACTTCGACATCGAGATCAATGATATACATATTGGCCAGTTTTCTAACTCTGGTTCGATGGGGGTTGAAGGCGCCATCAACCGAACATACTGCATTAAATATCTTGTTATAAACCGAAGGATCCTCTATGCCATCCATCAATTCATTGCTGGTCTCCAGAAAGATCTCGAAGGCTGTTTTCATAATCCAGAGGCTGACTATAAAAGCAGTTATGGAGTCTATCAAGGATATTTTAAGAATATTGGTAAAGAGCAGGCCGATAAGCACGCCAATCGAAATGATAATGTCATTCTGCATGTTTTTGCCATTAGCGATCAGCATTGAGCTCTCTATTCTTTTACCGATGGCGAAGTGGTAAAAGGTAAGAAACAGCTTGCCTGCAATAGAGATCAGGGTTGCATAGATGGCTAGCAGGGATGGCACAGGGTGAGCCTGATTTTCAATTATTCGCGATATAGTTGAAAGTGCCAATTGGGCCCCTACAAAAAAAATAACAAATGAGAGTATCTTGGTGGCAATAGCTTCCGCGCGGTGGTGGCCATATGGGTGCTCCCTGTCCGGCGGCTGGGAGATGATCTTCGCAGTGAAAAGGATTATCAGGGAAGTTACGATATCGGTGGTAGAATCAACTCCATCGCTGACCACGGCCAGGCTTCCGGAAAGAGTGCCTGCAGCGATCTTCATCAATGCCAGGATAAGATTGCCGAAGATACCGATATAAGAGGTTATTTCTATCTGCCGGTTCCTGTTTTTCACCCTTAAAGCTCCCCGGTTGCCCCGTGGCTGGCTTTAAACAAATCAACTCCCGCTCTGTGTTCTCTGGATTTTAGCCCAGGAATCGCGCAGAGAGACCGTTCGATTGAAAACAGGGTGCTCCTCTGAAGAATCCACAGAGTCGGCGCAGAAGTATCCCTGCCTTAAGAATTGGTAAGTTGTGCCAGGTTTAGCATTTTTCAGTCCCGGCTCAACCCGGCAGTCGCAGAGGACCTCTAAAGAATTAGGATTGATGTTGCTTCTGAAATCCTTATCCGGCTGGGTATCTTCGGGATTTTCCTTAATAAAAAGGTGGTTATATAGATGCACTTCGGCCTTTACTGCATGAGCAGCTGAAACCCAGTGTGAGGTGCCCTTTACCTTACGGCCGTCGTCTGACCAGCCGCCCCTGGTCTGGGGATCATAAGTGCAGCCCAACTCGACCACCTCGCCGCTGTTTTTATCTTTTTCCACGCGCACACACTTTATATAGTAGGCATGTTTGAGACGTATCTCTTTTCCGGGAGACAACCGGAAAAATTTCCTGGGAGGATCCTCTTTAAAATCCTCCTGTTCGATATAGAGTATCCTGGAGAAGGGCATTTTGCGGCTTCCCATGGTGCTGTCTTCCGGATTGTTTTCCGCGTCCAGCCATTCGACTTTATCTTCCGGGTAATTATCAATTACTACCCTTAGGGGATGGAGAACAGCCATTACTCTTGGAGCCCGTTTATTCAGATCTTCACGGAGATAATGTTCCAGCATGGCGATGTCGATGGTGCTGTTGGTTTTGGAAACACCAATGCGGTTGCAGAAGGTCCTGATTGCCTCGGGTGTATAACCGCGCCGGCGCAGGCCGCTCAAGGTAGGCATTCTGGGATCATTCCAGCCTCTGACCAGGCCTTCTTCCACCAATTGCAGCAGCTTGCGTTTACTCATGATTGTATAACTCAGATTAAGCCTGGCAAACTCGATTTGCTGAGGATGAGATTTTAACTTTAGCTGATCCAGGAACCAGTCATAGAGGGGGCGGTTGTTCTCAAATTCAAGAGTACAAATGGAGTGAGTTATTCCCTCAATTGAATCGGAAAGACAGTGGGCAAAATCATACATGGGGTAGATGCACCATTTTTTGCCGGTTCTGGGGTGCTCGGTATATCTGATACGGTAAATCGTAGGATCGCGCATATTCAGATTGGCTGAGCACATATCGATTTTTGCCCGCAGCACATGGGTGCCTTCTTCGAAATCCCCGGCGCGCATGCGCTGGAAGAGTTCCAGGTTCTCCGCCGCGGAACGATTCCTATAGGGGCTGTCTTTACCGGGGTCAGTCAAAGTGCCGCGGTACTCCCGTATTTCATCGGCGCTTAAGCTGCAGACATAGGCATGGCCCTCTTCGATTAATTGCACTGCATATTCATAGAACTGTTCAAAGTAGTCGGAAGCATAGAACAGGCGCTCCTGCCAGTCAAAACCCAGCCACCTGACATCAGATTGAATAGAATCAATGTACTCAACTTCCTCTTTGGCCGGGTTGGTGTCGTCGAAGCGTAAGTTACATAAGCCGCCCGGGTGCTCGGAGGCAATGCCGAAGTTGAGACAGATAGATTTAGCATGGCCAATGTGAAGATAGCCATTCGGCTCAGGAGGAAACCTGGTGTGCACCCTGCCCTCGTTTTTGTTGTTTTTCAGATCCTCAGTAATTATGGCGCGGATAAAATCTGTTGAGGCGGGGGCATCAGCTGCTCCCTGTTCCATATCCGGATTTTGCTTATCCTGTAACATCTATCTATTAATTCCTTAATTATAATATATGGTTTCCAGTTGGCATTCTTAAATAAAACAGCATTATTGTCAAATATAAAAAAGGCAGGAAACCATTACCGGCTTCCTGCCTTTGATTCTAAGTATTATTTTACTTTGCAGTAGTATATTCTCTCGATGATTTTCCGTTTCTGCGATCTGCCGGCGCCATTGCCGAAAACGCCATACTCCTGTTCAAATAATTCCACTCTGCCCCTGGTTTTAAGAATACCGCTTATCAGGCTTGCCGGGATAATTCCCTCGTTATTATAGCTTAAAAAAATATGTTCAACACCGGCATTGGCTATCAACTCTGCCAGAGCTGTTCCGGCTTCCCGCTTTCTGGAATATCTGCTCTTCAAGTGTTCTCTTTTAAATTTTTTGGTTTTACCGAACAGCAGGGGCTTTTCCCATCTGCAGATATTTTCTAAAACATGATAGCAATCTATATATTGCCTGTTATTGTATGGCGGGTCCAGATATAAAACATCAGCCTCTATTTTTTTTATAAGTAGATTCAGATCCTGGTTATAGATTTCATTATTGCAGCTGAAGTCTATCTGGGGCAGCTTCAGGTGGATTTTCTTATATACATTTGAGTCAATCCGGTGTCTGCCGCGGCTGTCATAGGCCGGCTCGCCGATATTCTTAAGAAAGGCATCGTATTGCCCCACGGTATTGGCGATTTTATCCACCGCAAACAGCAGGCTGGTGAGCAGAATATAGTACTCCTGTTCAGAGCATTCGTTGTTTTTATAGAGATTATCTATTTCCTCTCTTATACCATCAATTAAAGCCGCATTATTTTTAGTGAAATATGTTCCACCGTAATTCGTATATACATATCCCTTTCGGGGCTCGATGGTGTTTAAGTCAGCGATGATCGCTGATAGTTTATCCAGATTGCAGTTGTCTTCAGAACTGGCCAGAAAAACCTTATTTATAATAAAATTCGAATAGAGCAGGTCATTGGTAATGATTTTAAGCGCATATTTTTTAAAATGATTTGCCACCACTCCGGTGCCGGCAAAGCCATCGATAAAGGTTTCTATTTGCGGGGATTTTTCCAGTATTACACCGCTTATGAAATTCAGGAGCCTCTGCTTGGAGCCCAGATATTTACGGTTGTTAATATCCATGGAATTATTCAGGAAACTATATTCCTGAAAGACTATCTGCCCATGGGAGCTTTTCATTTTACCTCCCTGGATCACTATCTGGCGGTCTTTTTTAAAAGCCAGGCCATGTTTTTACCGAGATCCTCCATGGTGGCAATTCCCTCCTGGTCATTTTCCACTTCCCCTTTGCCGCGGCCTATACCCAGGTTCCAGTAGCTGGAGCCTGGAATTATCATTTGACTGATTAAAAAGAAGTGGTTTATAGAGTTAAAGACATGTATGGAGCCGGCGCGACGCGCGGCTACCACGGCTGCCCCTACCTTGCGTTTAAACATATGGCTGTTGGACCTGGCAACATATCCTGCTCTGTCAATAAGAGCCTTCATTTCCGAGGTAACATTGGCGAAATAGGTGGGTGAGGCCAATATAATGCCGTCCGCCTCCAGCATCTTGTTAATGCAAGTGTTGACTATATCACCGTGAACCGCGCATTGTCTGTCCTGGTTTTCTTTGCATTTTAAGCAGACCGTACAGCCGCGTATTATCTGTCCGGCGAGCTCAACAAGCTCACATTCTATTCCCTCTGCTTCAAGCTCTTTGAATACATGCTTTACCAGTGCTGCAGTATTCCCGTTCTTACGCGCGCTGCCGTTAAAAGCTACAACCTTCATCTTTACCGCTTCTCCTTACAATAATGTATAGGTAGATAATAGAATAAAATGTTAAAAAAGAACAGCTTCAAAGAATAACATTATTTTTCTAATTCACCCAATCTTCACATAAATTGAATAATCCCTTCATTATTGTTTCCTATAATCTAATCAAGTTTAGAATAAATTAAATTATTGGAGGATTTAGATGAAAACAACACGTGTATTGGTACTGAGTATTTTACTTATCGGGTCGGCTGCTGCCGGCGCATTTGCTGCTGATCTGGTCGGCAGAGAGGTAGTGGATCAAGGAACCATCGGAACTGTAACCGGCGCCCTGGTGTATCAGGATTCGGAATGGTTCATCGATGCTGAAGAGGGCCTTTTTCTGGTCCATCTTGGCAATCATGATTTTGTCGATGGTACCGGCATGGAGCTAAATGAAGGTGATGAAGCTACTGTTTATGGCTTTATAGCGGGTCAGGATATTGCAGCAGTGAATGTGACCCTTGGCTCAGATGTATATGCCCTGCGCAGTGAAGATGGTTTCCCCCTATGGGCCGGTTCCGGCGCCATGAGAAACCAGGAGACAGGTGAAGGCATGGGTAGAAACCGTATTGAGAGTACAGATGAACGACGGTATAAAAACCGTGACAACAGACCCGGCCGCGGACGCGACGAAGCTTAATCAGCAGCCGGATGCTTCATAGAGAATCCCGGGTTCTTATAGAAGAGCCCGGGGTTTTTTCGTATATATAGAAATGATTAGTATCTTTTTTCTCTGGCTTCGTTAACTTTAAGATTACGGCCCGAAAAATCTAATCCATTTATAGCATTAATCGCTTCACCAGCTTCATTTTCATCTTCCATTTCCACAAAGCCGAACCCTTTTGATCTCTGGGTATAGCGGTCAATAATAATTTTTACTGAATTAACCTTTCCATATTGTTCGAACAGTTCCTTGATAGTATCCTCGTTAGCGGAATAGCTAATGTTACCCACATAGATGTTTTTCAAAACATATCTCCTTATAAGAAATTAACAGTGATTTGGAAAAATAGTGATCTGATCAAATTCGACGGCCTGAAAAAAACTATAAACCAAATCGTAATTCAGCCCAAATAATAGAACGGATTGGGAAGAAAATCAATTAGTTTATAAATAATTGAGCAAAATTCACCCGAACTACAGTTATAAAAGTGGATATTGGTGAATTTATTTCATTCAGCAGCGTTTTTTTAAGAGGATTTCAGCTTAATGACCGCATCAATATGACCCTTTTTCATCTCAGAGACTAAGCTCTTGAGAGAATTGCTTTACCGCCAGGTCCATGAAACTGATTTTATCTTTAGCCATCTCTTTGCTTATGGCAAAATAGAAATTTTCAGCATGTGTAAGCCATTCTTTTAGATAAGCTAAAACATCTTCCATGGTTTTAAAATGGTGCCAGAAAAATGAGCCGATTGAAAGCCGGCAAATTCCGATTGCTCCTATGGAATCAAGCAGATTCGCATCGTGAAGTAGTTTGCCCTCAGTGTTCTCTGCCTTACCGCCCGGCATGTGATTCAGGATTGCCGAATAGACCCGGGTAATTTTAGCCGGTTTAAAACCTGTTTCCTGAAGAATAGCTCTGGCCTTTTCTGCTGAGCTTTGCGGATGGCCCAGGGACATTTGTATATCATGGAGAAAACAGGAAGCATGCAGAATATCATCTTCATATTCCATGTTTTCCCCGATTTCCCGGGATAGATGATAAACCCGGTATGAATGCTCATACCCGGATGCCAATCTGCCTGCCGTTAGATCTTTAGCATATTGTTGGATAAGTTTTTTCATAATGAGTATAATGTAATTTATCAATATCTATCTGGCAAGATGGTGATCTACAATGGTATCAGCCGAATCAAAATGGTTTGCAGAGAATGTTATATTTAATTTATTTACCCTTGGCTATATGCCGTATATTAATATAATAAAGATAGTATGAATGATAAAATGGAAAATGAATTTGAACACATCTCGGCTGAGCTTGAAAATCAGGATTTAAAAGAAATTATTGAAATTGCCTCCCAGATTACAGCACAACTGGACATAGAAAATATTGTAAAGAATGTAGTCTGGAGTTTTTATGCTAAATTTCAATGCATAAGCGTGACCTTTATCCTGCCGAAAGATATTGAAGATGATCTGGTCCGGATTATCCACTATAAGGGTGTCGAAATAACCGGGTTGGAACTTAATATACCCTCAATAGTAAGACTTATCGATTTTCTGGACAAGGATGAATACAGCCAGATCCCCTTTTCCTATTTTAAAGAGAAATACGCTGAGTCTGATGTTATTGGGGAGTTCGAAAAGATTAATACTGATTTTATCGTTCCCCTGCGTACCGATAAGGGAGTTTCCGGACTGGTGTTGATGCCGGAGAAGAGTGATGGCCGGGAGTATGATCTGCAGGAAGTTCAATATATCATCCGCATGATCCGTTTTGCCGCCATCGCTATTGAAAATTCCAATCTATACTGGCAGGCCACAACTGACCGGATGACCAAACTATTTTCTCATCACTACTTTGAAAAAACCCTGGATGATGAGGTTAACCGTGCAGTAAGGTATGGTACGACTTTTTCTCTGATCATGATAGATATTGATCATTTTAAAAAATTTAATGACACCTATGGCCACCTGCTGGGAGATGTTGTAATTAGAAAGATAGCCGGGATACTGCTCGATTCTGTGCGTAATATAGATATCTGTTCAAGATATGGGGGGGAAGAGTTTGCAGTTATAGTTCCTGAGATTGATATAGAGGGAGCTGCAGTTCTGGCTGAAAGGCTCCGTAAAAAGGTAGAAGAAACTCTTTTCCATGGCGAGAAGGAGACTATAAAAGCGACAATCTCTGTGGGAGTTACAGAATTCAACCCTGAATTGATGCGCTCCCCCTCCGAGGTTGTTGCTGTTGCTGACCGCGCTCTCTATCAATCAAAAGAGCTTGGCCGCAACCGCGTTACTATAAGCAAGTAGAATCAAACAAAGTATAATCCGGAAACCCTTATTAATAGCAACCTTTTTCAGTCCAGGCTTAAGCGCAGCACCTGAAATTAATCTTACATCAGCTATTGCCTTTTACGAAAAAAAGTAGTAACTATCCAGTTTACAAATTTTATGGAGAGATTATGGATATGCTATTACCTTTAAAATTTTGCCTGTTCAGCGCAAAAAATAATCAAGTCCAGCGCCCGAATATATTGTGTGGGACTTTTACTTCAAGAACTTCGGTTGCGGATGTAATCTGCGCTGGGAACGGTACACATAATAAACGTAAAAGCAGGCTGATTTGCCTTTTGAGCCTGGTGAGCATCGCTTTACTGGGTTGTTCTGCAGAATACTTAAGCCGCAATGAAGGAGATGGTGGATCAGCTGCTATAGACACACCATATACCATTGAATCCCTGCTGACTCAGAGAGATGAAAATGAAGACCCGGAGCTCTACCTCTACAGGCATAGTGCGACTAAAGGGATAATAATTGATTTTTACTCAACGGTTACCGGAGATATGGCGGTAACGCTTCCTATTTTAACCCATGCGGAAAAAAACAATATTACTCCCTCTTTAGCTTTTTCCCTTGCCTGGGCGGAAAGCAGGTATAAAATCAGGGCTGTCAATCGAAATGCCGGTTCAATAGATAGGGGTCTCTTCCAGTTGAATTCCAGGACTTTCCCTGTGCTGGAAGAAGGAGATTTCTACAACCCGGAGATCAATGCCCGTAATGGGCTGGCGCATTTACGTTTTTGTTTAAATGAGGGCAAGAGTGAGATAGTTGCATTGGCCATGTATAATGCCGGCACCTACGGTGTCATCCGCGGTACGCCTTACAGTACGCTTAAATATGTGGCTCAGGTCATGGAGTATAAGGAAGAGTTAGAAGAGAAATTTCAGCGAAATGTGTTAAGAGCTGATAGAGTGGTAACTCTAAGCGGGATTGCCGGGGATTCTTGATAGAGCGTACAGTTGACAATTTGGCAGCCACATTTCAGCCGACCCCCTTGACAATTATTTAACTACCCAGCTAGCATCTATCCATGATTATTGTTTTAGAACATTCCATAAAAGAAAACGTTAAGAAAGATATTGTCCATTTTCTCGAGGATAAGGGTTTTAAGATCCGCGAAATCCAGGGAGAAGAAGAAACGGTACTCGCTGCAGTGGGACTGGTGCCCCTGGATCAGCGGGTGGTGGAGCTGCTGCCGGGAGTAGCCAGGGTTATTCCCATAACCAAACCCTATAAACTGGCCTCCCGGGAGTTTAAAGGTGAAGATACTGTTATTCCTGTGGGAGCTGTAAAGATCGGCGGCGGCCGTATAGCGGTAATAGCCGGTCCCTGTGCGGTGGAATCCAGAGAGCAGATTTTGGAAACTGCCGCTATGGTCAAGGAATCGGGTGCAGTAATTCTGCGCGGCGGCGCTTATAAACCCAGAACATCTCCCTATTCCTTCCAGGGTCTGGGTGAGGAGGGGTTGAAATATCTCAAAGAGGCGGGGGAAGCAACGGGTTTGGCTACAGTTTCGGAGATAGTTGCTCCCGAGCAGGCGGATATGTTCAAAGGTTATATTGATATTCTGCAAATTGGCGCCCGCAATATGCAGAACTTTGAGCTGCTGAAAAAAGTCGGCGCGCTGGGCAAACCGGTATTGCTTAAAAGGGGATTGGCGGCAACAATTCAGGATCTGTTAATGTCCGCTGAATATCTCCTGGCTCATGGTACGGATTATGTAATCCTCTGCGAGCGGGGTATCAGGACTTTTGAAACCTATACCCGCAATACTTTAGATATTTCTGCCATCCCGGTGGTCAAGAAGCTGAGTCACCTGCCCATTATTGTGGATCCCAGCCATGGCACCGGTATCAGGGCAAAAGTGCTGCCCATGGCCCTGGCAGCGATAGCGGCAGGAGCAGATGGCTTAACTGTAGAGGTACATCCACACCCCGAGAATGCACTCTCGGATGGGCCGCAGTCACTCTTTGGGGTCCAATTTGAAAAGCTGATGCGCGATATCGAGGCTTTAGCCACGGTTTTAGGTAAAGAGGTAGCCAGGCTTCCGGAGAAACTCGGCATCTATCCGACTATGAGAGAATCTATAAAAGCAGGCAGGGAGGAGGAATGGCAGGTTGCCTTTCAGGGAGAGCGGGGCGCTTACAGCGAAACTGCTGTCAATCGCTACTTCCCGGAAGGAAGCCGGGCGGTGCCGCACCGGGAGTTTCGGGACGTCTTCAACTCTATTTTGCAGGGAAAGGCGGATTATGGGGTGATTCCCCTGGAGAATACCCTTTCCGGCTCCATCCACCAGAATTACGATCTACTGCTGCAGTTCCCGGATCTAAAAATAGTAGGTGAAAAGACAATCAGAATTGAACATAATCTGATTGCTCTGCCGGGAACGAAAATTGAGGATATAAAAAGGGTATATTCACATCCGCAAGGGCTCTTTCAATGCGACAAGTTTCTGGATAAGTATTCTCAGTGGGAAAGAGTCTCATTCTATGATACAGCCGGGTCGGTGGCTTTCGTGGCTGAAGAAGGAAAAAAGGAAAATGCGGCTATCGCCGGCGATGAAGCAGCCAGGGTATACAAAATGGAGATATTGAAAGCAGGTATAGAGACTAACAGCCGCAATTACACCCGTTTTGTTATTATTGCCCGTGAGGAGCGCGCCGGTTTTGATAATCCGGATAAGGCTGCTTTAGTTTTTTCCACTTCCAACAAACCGGGTTCTTTGTTTCTGGCCCTGAAGGTGCTTGCTGATGGAAATATCAATATGAAAAAACTGGAATCCCGGCCCATACCGGGAAAACCGTGGGAATGGATGTTTTATGTTGATGTTGATGTTCCTGAAGAGATTGATATCTTTTTCCGGGCAGTAGAGCGGTTAAAAAAAGAAGCCAAAGATTTCAGGGTGCTGGGAATTTACCGGGTTTAACCATCTTCCATGCTAATGCCCAGCTTCTTCATCTGCTGTTCCTCTTCTTTTCCGGACACGTAGTCATGTCTGATTCTGTTTGTCTTTACAATAGAATTTTTGAGAGCAGTAAGTTCCAGCCTTATACCTCTTAGTTTATTCCTTTCCGCCTGGGTAAATTCGCTTCTGAAGTAGGTGCTCAACCCTTCCATTCTTCTATATATCAGTTGAAGATCGCCAAGGTTCTTGTTCAGAAAGTCAAATATCTGTTCTTCACCCGCCCCTTCCAGGCGCTGGTAAGCGGTGCTCATTCTATTGGCAAGGGTCATAAAAAGCCTTGCCTTTTTTTGGCTTTCCTGGTAAAAACGGTTAAAGGCGATTTTTTCAATTATTGCTGCTGAAGTTGTGCCGTCAAAGTATTCCACTTCGAATATTTGTTCATCCGTTTCCTTTTGAATTGTTTTTCTGACCCAGCGGGAGAATTGTTCACGGAAAGTAACTTTTCGGGAATTGAGCATCAAGCTGTTGTCATTGAGCTTGGCCAGTCCATCCTTTAAGGTATTGCCGGATTTGGTCAGGTTTCGGACAGCCTCTAATAGTATGGCTTTATAGGCATGTTCCTTTTTCTTCTTTCTATGTTTAACTTCCTTAATTGCCAGTCTTTCCAATATGATCTGTTGCAGTTCTTTGCTTTGGCTCGAGTAATTTTCGGCCAGCACCTCTTCCACTAAAGAGGGGAAAAAGGGTGAACCCTGCATACTCTGTACGAACATCCTTTTTATTGTCTTAATTATACCATCCTTTGGGGGTTCACCTGCTTTCATATCCGGGAGGCGGGACAATATTTTTATCCGTAATTCCAGTTTGTAATTCTCCCGCAGCCAAAAAGTGATTTCGCTGAGAGCGGCCATGATCTGTTTGGTAGTATTATCTAGTTGGCTGACTGCATCTTGAATAATCCCCACCGATATTTTATCAGTGCCCTGTTTGACCCTCTGTATATATTCCGCCAATACCATGGTGGTAATATTTGAAGAAGTTGTACTTAAATTTTGCCAATTTATGTATTTGACCAGCCCTACTATCAGTTTAATCCGGTTAAGGTTAAGAAATTCCAGGCTGAACTGGTAGTAATTATTTAGAAAATCAAGCTGATTGTGGAATTCAGACAACCGCTGGCTCATTTTTTCCTGTTTTTCAGATTCACTAAAATTTTCCCTTGAAGGAAGAGAGATTTCAGATATTTTTTGTTCATATTTATAGGGATCTTCCTGGATCAGGGATTTTCTCAAGAGTATGTTGTAGATATTTTCAAACAGGGTCTGGAAAAGCCTGAAGTTCTCTTTTAAATGGGGCAGCCGTTTTTCTTCAATGAACTTATTCCTGGCTTCGAGCGCTGTTTCTAACCGGATACTGTAGTCTACCCTCTCTTCCGCTTCCATACACGGTGATTATAGGTTAAAATTAAGTCCCTGGCAATTGGAAGGAATTTAAATATGGCTGCTAATGAATTATTCAACCGGGAAAAATTGGTTACAGGTATCTTGATCAGCCGTCTTGAATATCGGGAAGACCTTCTGACTGCTCTTAAGGCGGACTTCGGCCCGCCGGATTATATCAGTGAGCTTTTAGATTTTTCATTTAGCCGTTACTATGATAGAGAGATGGGCTCTCCGATTATGCGGTTTTTTGTATCCTTCGAGCAACTGGTTGAACCCGACCGGTTGGCGGCTATCAAGCTGATCACAGGAAAAATAGAGGGGAGTTTCGCGGAAAAAGAAAATAGAAAGGTGAACCTTGATCCGGGAATCCTTTCTTTAAGCCGTTTTATTCTGGCCAGCACCAAGGACAGTTCCCACCGAATTCCCTTGAACTCCGGTATTTACGGTGAAATAACCCTGATGTATGAGAAGAATGAGTTCAGGCCGGTGGAGTGGACTTATCCTGATTACCAGAGTGAAAAGTACCGTTTAATATTGAAGGAAATTCGGACCCTCTATGTGAGACAGCTTAAACAGTTGTCAGAAATGCTCTTTTAGCCGGTGCTGTACCGCTGCAGCGAGGTTCCCGCCCTTCCAGTCTGCGGTGATTATTGAGAAATTCTTTTTGAGTTCTGCCGGGGAACTTTCAACCACGTAACTCTCTCCGGCCCAGTGAAGCAGATCCAGATCGTTATAATCATTGCCCAGGGCAATAACCTGATCCGCTTTGCGGCCAAGGCGGGCAGCTAACCAGGAAGCGGCCAGCCCCTTTGAAACAGTTTTGGGAAAGATCTCAATCCAGATGGATCTGCCGTTAAGCGGAGAGGTGGTGCGGATTACTTTTAGATATTTCAATTTGTTTTTGATCTTTTCATAAAGTAATTCCCCGTGGTTTACATTTTCGATGGCCAGCAGCTGGCAGGCTGGGGAAAATTGACCGGACTGCAGGCTGCCCGGGGCGGCGAACTCTCTATAGAGCAGACAGCGGCTTTCGAAATCGGGATTATCAAGGCCGGAAGTGTAATAGGTAAAAAAGTGATTTTCCGGGATCGGGCGGTGGATCATAAAATCCAGACCCCTGCTTTTCAGTAGGAGAGCGGCTTTTTTAACCTCAGTCCCTTTCAGGCTTTCTACCTTCTTAAGCAGCTCTTTGGAGCGCCAATCCATAATTCCGGCTCCTGATGAAAATATCAGGTAATCTATGGGAAAATCAGGGGCAATAACCTTTTTTAAGGAATATAGGGAACGGCCGGTGGCCATAACCCTGATTATTCCCTCTTTGCTTAAGCTTTTCAGGGTTTGCAGATCCCCCGAGCTGAAAGGACCGCCTCGTGGGTAAAGTGTGCCGTCAAGGTCGGAGATCACCATGGCAGTTTCAGTTGATTGCAATCCGGCCATATTTTACTATGTATCTGTTGCCCATTAAGATCAAGTGTAATATCTTAAATCAATGTAGATATATAAACTGCTCTGCAGAGGCGAAAAGTATGAGTGAAGAAAGTAGAATTGATTTAGAAGAAGAGAGCGCCGTTGATTCTAAAGCCGAGCTGGAAGAACCCAGGATGTTCCGGGTGATTTTACATAATGATCACTACACAACTATGGATTTTGTGGTGGAGCTGCTCACCGGGGTTTTTCACAAGCCGGGTGCGGAAGCAACCCGGATTATGCTGGATGTGCATAAGAAGGGAATAGGTATAGTCGGTGTATACCCTCTTGATATTGCCGCAACAAAAGTGGCTCAGGTGGATATTCTGGCCAAACAACGGCAGTTTCCCCTTAAGTGCAGCTATGAAGAGGTTTGAATAAAATTGGAAATTGATCTGGAACTCAATCAGATAGTTATGGCCGGCTTCAACGAGGCCAGGGAAAGGCGACATGAATATGTAATGCCTGAACACCTCCTGTACGCTTCTCTTTTTTTTGATGGCGGAAAAGAGATAATAAACCGTTGTGGCGGAAATATTCCGGAGCTGAAAAAGAAATTGGAGGATTATTTTTCTAGCAAGGTGCCGGTGGTCGAAGAGCTGGAACCAATGCAATCCCTTGGTTTCCAGAGGGTTATGGAGCGGGCCATAGTGCACTGTCTCTCTTCAGAAAAGGAAAGTGTAGATCTGGGGGATGTTCTTATTGCCCTGTATGATGAAAAAGAATCTTTTGCTCTTTATTTTTTGCATTGTCAGGGCATAAGCAGGATGGAGCTTCTGAATTACATCAGCCACGGTGTCGGAGTAATCCCCGCAGCCGTGGAAGAGCAGGAGAGCCGGCCGGAGGCTTTAGAAAAAGCAGAGCGGCAGAAGAAAACGCGTGCCGGGGCTCTGGAATCATTTACTATCAATCTGACGGAAAAAGCAAGGCGCGGAGAGATTGATCCCCTGATAGGGCGTGAGGATATTCTGGAAAGAACTATCCAGGTCTTAAGCCGCCGGTTGAAGAACAATCCACTTCATGTGGGAGACGCGGGAGTCGGTAAAACCGCCATAACTGAAGGACTGGCTCAATTAATCGTTGACGGTAAGGTGCCGCAGCCCCTGAAAAATCATTCAATATATGTTTTGGATATGGCTTCCATTCTGGCCGGCACCAGGTTCCGGGGTGATTTTGAGGAGCGGCTGAAAAGGGTTATAACGGAACTGCAAAAAGAAAAAGAGGTGATACTTTTTATCGATGAAATTCATACAATCGTAGGCGCGGGCGCCGTGTCCGGGGGTTCAATGGATGCCTCAAATATTTTAAAACCCCTGCTTGCCTCCGGAAATATCCGCTGCATCGGCTCTACTACCCATGAGGAGTACAGGAAATATTTCGATAAAGACAGAGCCCTGTCCAGACGTTTTCAGAAAATAGAGATACCCGAGCCCTCGGTTGAAGAGACTGAAAGCATTCTGCAGGGGCTAAAAGAGAGATACCAGAGTTATCATGAGGTAGTCTATTCTGATGATGCCATTAAGGCAGCTGCCGAGCTCTCTGCCAGATACATTCAGGACCGCCATTTGCCTGATAAGGCTATCGATGTTATTGATGAGGCGGGAGCCTGGCTGCGGCTTTACGGCAAGGCTGAAGCGGGGAGCGGTACAAAGCAAAAAGGGAAGAGCCGCACCGCCGGCGGTGGTAAAGCGGTAAAGAGAGTTACCGTAAAAGAGATCGAAATGGTAATAGCCAAAATGGCAAAGATTCCGGAAAGAAGTGTTTCCACGGCTGAAAATGAAAAATTGTTAAACCTGGAAGAGGAGCTGAAGAAGCGGGTATATGGCCAGGATCAGGCTATCTCGCGGGTGGTAAGGGCTATCCGTGCTTCCCGCGCCGGTTTCCGTGACGAGGGTAAACCGGTTGCCTCTTTCCTCTTTGTCGGTCCCACCGGGGTGGGTAAGACGGAGCTTGCCAGACAGCTCGCCGGCATAATGGGCATCACTCTGCTGCGTTTCGATATGAGTGAATACCAGGAAAAGCATACAGTGGCCCGGCTTATCGGGGCTCCGCCCGGGTACGTGGGCTATGAAGAGGGCGGGCTGCTTACTGAAGCGGTAAGAAAGACACCCTACGCGGTGCTGCTGCTGGATGAAATTGAAAAAGCCCATAATGATATTTTTAATACCTTACTGCAGATAATGGATTATGCCACACTTACGGACAACAGCGGCCGTAAAGCGGATTTCCGTAATATTATTTTAATCATGACCTCCAATGCCGGGGCCCAGGAGCTGGGCAAACGGCTGGTCGGCTTCGGGGAACGAAGTGTAAAGGGCGACGCATTGAATAGAGCGGTGGAGGAGCTATTTTCCCCTGAATTCCGCAACCGCCTTGATGCCACAGTAACCTTTAATGATCTGGATAAGAAAATAGTCTTACAGATTGTGCAGAAAGAAATTGATCTTTTTAAGATCCAGCTGGCCCTTAAAAAGGTCACTCTTACCCTTTCTAAAGGCTGTTTGGAATGGCTGGCGGAAAAGGGCTATTCTCCTCTCTTCGGCGCCCGGGAAATCTCCAGGCTTATCCAGGATAAGATCAAATCTTTTTTTGTTGACGAAGTGCTTTTTGGTTCCCTTGCACATGGGGGTCAGGCACGCGCGGAAATTGAGGGAGATCAGGTTATTATAAGGGTGGGTGATTAGCTGTGCACCGGGTTGAGCTTACAGCGCCGGCAGGAGACCGGGCCATGCTTAACGCTGCGGTGCAGGCCGGCGCTGATGCGGTATATTTAGGGGTCACGGGTTTTAATATGCGGGCAACAGCCCGCAACTTTGCAGTTGAAGAGTTGAGTGAAATTACTGAGTTCAGTCACCGGAAGGGTGTAAAGGTTTATCTTACCTTAAACACAATAATCTATGAGCAGGAGCTCCCGGCTTTAGAAAGAATCCTTCTCCAGGCAAAAGAGGCAAAGATTGATGCAGTCATAGCCTTTGATCTTGCCGTTATTCGGGGAGCGGCGGAATTGGGGCTTAGGGTACATATTTCCACTCAAGCCGGTGTCTCAAATTCTGAGGCTGTCCGTTTTTATCAACAGCTCGGCGCCGGCCGTTGTGTATTGGCCAGGGAGTGTTCCCTGGAACAGATCAGGACAATCAGGGAAAAAACTGATGTGGAGATCGAGGTCTTTGCTCATGGCGCCATGTGTGTTTCTCTTTCAGGCAGGTGTTTCCTCTCCCAGTTCCTCTATGGCCGCTCGGCGAATCGCGGGGACTGTATTCAGCCCTGCAGAAGGGCTTACCATACCTATTTGCTTAAAGACCGGCAGGAGGGCGGAGAGCTGGTAATGGGAAATGACTATGTCTTGAGCGCCAGGGATCTCTGCACCCTTCCTTTTTTAGAGCAGCTGCTTCCCCATATCCATTCACTGAAAATCGAAGGGCGGGCCAGAAGCCCTGAATATGTGGCCACAGTGGTAAGGGTTTATCGTGAAACCCTGACAGCCATAGAGCGGGGGTTAAATACAGGGGACTTTAAGGAAAAGCAGCTGGAAAAATTAAAAGGTGTTTACCATCGCGGCTTCTCCGGCGGCTTTTACCTTGGCAAGCCCATAGATGAGTTTACTAAAGTTTCGGGCTCTCAAGGGTTAATGAAAAAACTGAGCCTGGGTTCAATAAAAAATTATTACAGTAAAATAGGGGTGGCGGAAATAGCCGTTACTGCGAATGAACTAAAACTGGGCGATGAGATATTGATTATCGGACCCAAAACCGGTGTGGTGAGCGAGAAAGTGGCCTCCCTGGAGGTAGAGCACCAACGGGTTGAGTCCGTAGCCAGGGGCGAAAGGGTGGGAGTTAAATTAAGCTCCAGGGTAAGAAGAAACGATCAGGTCTTTCTCCGGCAGGAAGCAGGGAAGGGAGAAGATTAATTGGCCGGCTGGAAGGTAAAGGAGGGATCGGGATCCCTCCCTTTAAATTTTATTCTCTTACTTTTCCTGGCCTCCTCCTTTACCCTCTCTGCCTCGGATTTAGCTGCAGATCTGATGCTCGGTTTTAATGGTTTCATTAAGCTGGGGAGCCGGGCGCCGGTAAGTGTCAGCCTGATAAACTCCGGCAAGGGGATATCCGGCGAGCTGAAACTGGAGCTCCAGCAGGGAAGTCTCTTTCAGCAGGAACTATATACGGTAACTTATTCCCGAAAGGTCGAGTTGCCGGCCAATTCCCGAAAGAGATATTTCTTTGTGCTTCCCTTCGAGAGCTTCACCCTTCCCTTGAGAGTGAGTATAACCTCTACTGATAGAAAGATATTTGAGCGGGAGATCGATCTTAAGCAGCACTTTTCCAGGGAACAGTTGATCCTGGTGTTGAGCCGCCGGATATCCCTGGATTTCCTTAAAGCTATTTTCGCTGAACCCGCCAGGGTAATCTACCCTCATCCGGAATACCTGCCGGAAAGCTGGTACGGTTATGAGGGAGTCGATCTATTGGTGTTGCATGATATCTCCCTTGCCCATATACGCCCTGTCCAGGTGAGGGCAATGGAAGAGTGGCTGTACAGCGGCGGCAGACTGGTCATTACCGGCGGGGTGCATATTTTAAGCCGGGACAATTCACCGATAGAAGAATTACTGCCTGTTGAACTGCTCAACATTGAAGTGCTGGACCATCCGGGCGCTCTCGAATTTCCGGAAAAGGTGGCTGTGGTAAATTCCCGTCTTATTTCAGGAAAAGTCCTCTTCGGGGAAGAGGATACGCCCCTGATAGTCAGGCAGAAAAGGGGTAAGGGTTTTATCTTTTTTATGGCCTTTGACAGCTCGGAAGCGCCTCTCTCCGGCTGGCCGGGAAAGATCGCTCTCTGGCAGCAGATGGTAAGCCGGGAATCAACCGGTCCTTATCCGGACCCTGGTATGGAAGAGAAGCGGGGTGACCAAGAACTGCTGCTATCCGGGCTGGTGAAAAATCCGGAATTAAACTATCCGCCGCATAGAGTTCTTCTCAGCTTTCTGCTGGGCTACCTGGGCTTGCAGCTGCTTTTGATCGGCAGCCCTCTTTTGAAAAAAAGAAGGCCGGCATTAAAATGGCTGCTGGTAATGGCCCTTTCATTCCTCTTTTCAGCAGGCGGTTATTATTTATTTAATCAACTGCTGTTCAGGGAGGAAACAGCGCTGCTCAGCCTGGCTCTAATTGAACCCTCCTGGGGGCAGGAACTCGCTTTAGTGAAAGGGGAGTTGGCCATTATATCTTCGTGTAATCGGGATTATCAACTGAAGATTGCAAACAAAGATACCGCTGTTACCCAATGGTTGCCCGGTCATAAATTTAAACCCGCTTACAGTTTTGAGGTAAAGAGGCAGAGTGATGCAGCCGCTCTTATTATCCGCATGGGAGAGCTAAGAGCCCGCTATTTCCGGCTTGACTCGGTAATTGATCTGCCAATAGCCGGAAAAATTCAGGAAGGGAATGGGACTGTTGCCCTCAGGGTAGAGAATGGTTCATCATTCACCATTTCCGGGGCGGTGCTGGTCAGCCGTGGAAGCATCTTCAAAATAGGAGCGCTGCCACCGGGTGTTACTGAAATAACCACAGGCCCCCCCATGATGCTTGAACCGGCTGCTGATAGTACTGCGGCGCTGACTGCCTGGTTGAAGGAGATCTACGGCAGCGATTTGCAGGAAAAGGATAGCCTGAAGTCCGGTATGAAGCAGGCGCTGCTTGAAAGCCTCACCGGGAGAGAATTAGCAGATATTATGATAATTGGCTGGATAAGGGAACCGGTTCTGTCGGTTGAATCTGAAGGCAGCTTCTTGAAGAGGCAGAACATCTCCCTGGTCTATCTGCCAATAAATAGTGGCGAGGTTTTTTAAGCAGATGAAAGATCCGGTTGTGCAGGAAGGAATGCAGATCTATTTTTATCTTAACAGGATTCGCAACATATACTTCCATTACCTGCTCATTTCTGCAGTTATCCTTTTCCTGGTTTGGCCCAGTCAGTCCTTCTATTATTACCTTGATTTCAACCGCCACCCTCAAAGCTTCCAGATTATCTCTATTGCCACCTTGATAATCCTCTCTTTTTACAGTATCCGTCTTGGCGCTCAAGTGTATTCCCATGAGGATTTCCATACCATGGCGGAGTGGCTTAATCTTAGCCCCACCACTGCAGCTGCTTTGCTGCGGGGAAAAATTGTTCTCTCTTTTTTTCACACCCTATTTTTACTCACCCTGTCGCTGCCCTTCCTGCTGGCGAGCTTAAGTGTTTCAGGGCTTTCTCTCTCTGAACTTTGTTTTTCGCTGCTGGTTGTTTTTACCGCTTCCCTGACCTGTCGCATTATCGGCCTGCTGCTGGCAGCGATTTTTGCGGAGCGCTCCTTTCTGCTTGAACTCTCCCTGATGCTTTCACTGATAATCCTATATATCCCCCCGATTTCGCTTTTCCCGCAGGTAAGTGCTACTACCATACTGCTGAATGTAGGCCGGTCAAGCTTCTTTCCGGCCGCGGCTCTCTTTTTCACTCTTCTCCTGACCGCGCTTATTTTGATACGGGTGAGATTCTATTTCATCATTCTAAAAGCTAGAAAAGAGACTTTATAATTAGATCTGCTTCTCTTATAATCTAAGTTGCCTTATGTTGGATAATAGTGTTGCCTTTGAAAAATTGGTGGCCGCATATACCGGCAGAAAGAGGCTGCAGCGCCTGAAATGCTATTGTGTTGACGGGGGTTTCTATGGGCTGCTTTTCTTTCTGCTCATCACAATTACCCGCATCTTCGGGCCTATTAATATCCTGCCGGTAAATAATTATCTCTGGGAGCTGGGCCTGGTTCTTGCAGCCGCTGTGATTTTCGCCGCGGCCTGGGCTCTGGCCGGGCCCATCGATCGGCAGCAGCAGCTCATTAACGCTGACCGCAGGTTAGGGCTTGAGGAGCGGTTGAGCACCGCTAATGAGTATTTGAAAAAAGCGGGAGATAACCTGTTCTCCCCGCTGCTCATAGAGGATGCAGTTGCCAGGGCCCGCAATATTGAAAAAAAGCAGCTTAATAAAGCTGAATATCCGGGCCGCCTCAAGTATTATCCGCTGCTTATAGCCGGAATACTTATACTTTCTATTTTGAAACCGGGACCTGGAGCCACAGATGAGTTGATGGATTTGGGTCAAAGGATTGAAAGTTCCTCCAGGCTGCTGGCGGCCAGGGCCGGCGAAAAAAGCCTTGAAGATACTCTTTTTGAAGAGATGCGCCGCTTTGGGGAGGAACTGCAGAAGGGGCAGGTGGCCGGGCAGGAGGCTTTAGAGAGGGCTGCGGAAATGGCCGAGCTGCTGCAGCAGCGTATTGAGAACCTGGAGAGGTCTTCTCTTAGCCTTGAACAGAACAAGAGGGCTGATTCACCGGGGCTGCCGGGAAATGAGGGCGGCATATCGGAGCTGGAAAAGGAATTGATGGATTTTCAGGGAGTTGAGCTTCGGGCCCTGGATCTTCAGGAGCAGAGCGAGTCGGAGCTTATGCAGAGCAAAACGGAAGAGTCGGAGCTTATGCAAAGCAAGACGGAAGAGTTGGCGCAGGCCGAGTTTCTGGCGGAGATCGAGGATTTAGGCGCTCTCCGGGAGTTGCTGAAAAATTTCCTATCAGCGCAAAAAGGGAAAAAGGATCTTTCCGCACCGCCGGATTCCATGGCGGGTGGCAGCCTTAAGGAAGAGGGGGAAGAGTCCGCGGAGCAGAAGGGCGCTGCCGGTGTTGCCGGCAATGAAAAGGTGGAAGATCAGAGAGATAGAGCCAAACCACTGCTGAAAAGTTCCGACCAGGGTGTTTCCCGGGTAGAGGGTGCGGCTGATTGGGAGGAAACCCAAAAAATATTCCTGCGCTCACTGCCCCCCGGTGGTGAATCGACAATTCCGGAAGAGAAAAAGCTAATTGATTTCCGCAGAGAAGTTGAAGAGGTGATCAGGAAGGAGGAAGTTCCCCTGAATTACCGGGAGTATATAAAGAACTATTTTTTGAAAATCGGCCTTGTTCAGGATTGAAGATAGGAGATTATATGGCAAATAAGCTAAGCGAAAAAAATCTATCAGCCGGGGTGGAGGACTTTAAAGAGAGTTACCGCCGCATAAAGGAGGAAATTTCCCGCATGATTGTGGGCCAGGAGGAAATTATCGACGGTATCCTGATCTCTCTTTTCTGCGGCGGTCATGCGCTGCTTGAGGGCATTCCCGGATTGGGAAAGACCTCGATAATTAAAAGTCTTGGCGAGGTTCTGGCTTTGGATACTTCCAGGGTACAATTTACTCCCGACCTTATGCCGGCGGATATAATTGGCACCAACATTCTGCTACAAGATGAGCAGGGCAAAAGGGTTTTCCAGTTTCAAAAAGGACCCCTCTTTGCCAATATTGTGCTGGCGGATGAGATAAACCGCGCCACACCAAAAACCCAATCCGCGCTCTTAGAGGCTATGCAGGAGCAGCGAGTAACAGTAAGCGGCAAAACCTACCGGTTGCCACCCCCCTTTATTGTGCTTGCCACTCAAAATCCAATTGAAATGGAAGGGACCTATCCCCTGCCCGAAGCGCAGATGGACCGTTTTTTCTTTAAATTAATAGTCGAATATCCTTCAGTAGAGCAGCTGTCGGAAATCCTGGATAAAACCACCTGTGACTACCGGGCTGATCTCAAAAAGATTGTGAATTCTCTTTTTATTGAAAAGGCAAAAGAGCTTATCCGTTTGGTGCCCCTGGCCGGCCATGTGAAAGATTATTGTGTGCGCTTAACTCAAGGCACTCGTCCGGGCACGGAATATAGCTCCGCCATGGCGGAAAAATATATTCGCTATGGCTCCAGCCCCAGGGGCGCCCAGAGCCTGGTGATGGCAGGTAAGGTAAAAGCCCTGCTCGCGGGGCGTTTTAATGTCAGTTTCGAAGATATACAGAGTGTGGTTCAGCCGAGTCTGCGCCACAGGATTATATTAAATTTTGAAGGAGAGGCGGAAGGCATAACAGTGGAAAGCATTCTTGATGATATTCTTGCTCACACACCTGAGGTTGTTGATGGAAAAAAGTCCGCTTCTTGAGCCGAAGTTCTTAAGAAAATTGGAATATCTCTCCCTTGTTTCACGCCGGGTACACCGCGGTTCAACCCGGGGTGAGCATAGTGTTTACCGGCGGGGAAGCAGCCTGGAGTTCAGTGATTACCGCAATTACCAGGCGGGTGATGATGTCCGCTACCTGGATTGGAACCTGTACAGCCGTCTGGACAAGCTTTTTATAAAGCAGTTTATTACCGAAGAGGACTTAACCATACATCTGCTTATCGACACCAGCGCTTCCATGTCTTCCGGAGGTAAAATGGAGTATGCAGGAAGGTGGCTGCCGCTTTGGGATATATCGGAATTATCAACCTTGACCGGGTAGGGGTATCCACATTTGCCCTGGGTCTTAAGGGATCCCTGCCGCCCCAGAGAAGCAGGCAGCAGATATTCTCTTTATTTAAATTCCTGGAGGGGATAACCCCGGCAGGTGAAACCAGCTTCAACCAGTCCCTGCTGGCATACTCAAAACTCTACAAAAGGCCGGGCCTGGCAATAATAATTAGTGATCTGCTCGATGCTCAGGGCTTTGAACAGGGGCTCAAAGAGCTTCTCTACCGTAAATTTGATATTGTGTTAATACAGATCCTGTCAGAGGAGGAAATTGAACCGCAGTTTTCCGGCGATGCCAGGCTGGTTGATCTGGAAACCGGGGCTCTCCGCAGCCTTCTGATCGATAAGCAGCTCTTGAGCTTATACCGCGACCGAATTTTTAAGTTTTTTAAAAGAATTGAGGAGTTCTCTCTGGAGCGGGGAATTGAATATCTCAGAACCAGCACGGTAGTGCCCTTTGAAGATCTGATCCTTAAATACTTGAGCCAGGGGCTCCATTTACGATGAATCTGGGAAATCCGGGGGTTTTATGGCTGCTCTTTCTTTTGCCGCTTATTATTATACTGCACCTGGTTCGTAAAAAGCGTCCCACAGTGGTGGTTTCTTCTCTTTTATTCTGGGAGCAGGTTGTAAGAGAAGACAGCTCCAGGCTCTTATTCCGGCGTTTCCGGCGCAACCTGCCATTGCTCTTCCAACTCCTGGCTGTTACTCTGTTGATTTTGAGCCTGGCCGATCCCTTTCTTCTCCTTCCTCAGGAAGAGAAGAATGTGGTTCTGATCCTCGATACCACTGCCAGTATGAAGGCCGGGGAACGTGGGGGTGCGCGTTTCGAGGAAGCCAGGCGCAGAGCCCTCGCAGTGTTGGCTGATCTGGGCAAGTCGAGCCGGATGCTGGTTATCGAGGCCGGCAGTAAACCGCGGCTGAAGAGCTCTTTTATCAAAGACCGGATAGCCTTGCGCGGAATAATTAATGAGTATACTCCCACAGATGAAGCGGGAGATATGAGTGCAGCTTTAGTAACCGCGCTTGCCTTTGCACGGGAAGATGATCAGATTGTGGTGGTCACCGACGGCGCTTATGATAATCTGGAAGTTCCTGCTCTAAAGAAAAGAGATGTACGCTTTGAGCTGGTTGGGGAGGGCGGCCGTAACAGCGCCATAACCCAATTTCAATTCCGGCAAACCTATGGGTCCCATGAGCAGTTTGAAGTGCTTATTACCGCGGCCAATTTCAGCCTGCAGCCCATTGAGGCTCATCTGGAATTGTTCATGGATCAGAGTTTGATATTTGATCAGCCTTTAAGCCTTGGAGCCGGGGAAGAAAAGGACCTGATCTTTCCCTATTCCGGTATTATCGGTGAAAGGGCGGAGGTCTTTTTAGACTATGATGATGACCTTGAGGTTGATAATCATGGTTATGCGGTTTTCTCAACCATTAAGGAAATTCAGGTACTCCTGGTCGGCGAAGATAATATATTTCTGCGGAGCCTGCTGGAATCCTATCCTCGAGTAGTGCTTACACAGATAAAAGAAGGGCAAAAATATCCGATTCATAACGATATAATGATTTTTGACGGGGCGGCGCCCCCCTTTGCCTTAAAAGGAAATGTTGTGCTCATCAATACGCTGGCCGTGGATGTGCCCATAAGACTGCTGGGGCAGGTCCGCGCTCCAGGGGAACTTAAGTGGCGGAAGAGCCATCCGCTTATGAGCTCTCTTGAGCTTACCGATCTGAATATCTTCCAGGCCCAGTCTGTAGCTTCAGGTAAAGGGGTGGAAACCCTGCTCGACTCCGGGAGCACGCCCCTGGTCTCTCTCTATGAAGAAGATGGGCTTAAGGTAATCCACATCGGCTTTGATTTTAGAAAATCTGATTTTCCCCTGCGGGTGGCTTTTCCGGTTTTCTGGGGAAATATATTTAACTGGTTCTATTCCGGGGAATTAGCAGAGAGTTCCAGCCATATTCAAACCGGAGAACCGCTGCCTGTAAAACTGGCCGGCAAACCAGGTGAGATTACCGTACAGCGGCCTGACGGCAGGGTTGAGATTGTGGAAGAACAGAATATTTTCTATACCGATACCCGGACAGCGGGTTTTTACCGCATAGAAAAAGAGTCAAAAAGTAAGAGTTTTGCCGTTAATCTGTTGAATCATAATGAATCAGATATCAATCCCCGCTACCAGGAGCCCGGCCGGGCGGAAGGAGAAAGAAAGGGGAAAGTATCCGGACTTCAGAGTACAGCCATTGCAGATAAAGCGCCCCGATCTCTCTGGAAATTCGCCGCCCTGCTGGCGCTGCTTCTCTTGCTGGCGGAATGGTATTTCTGGGTTAGAGAATCATGAATATTAACTTTCTTGAACCGGAATATCTTTTGTTGCTGGCTGCACTGCCGCTCCTGTATTTCCTCTATAGAAGCGCAAAGAAGATATCCTTAAGCCTTCGCTCCCTGACCCTGCTGCTGATCATTTTAAGTCTTGCAGGTTTAAGCTACTCACGTTATCTGGGGCAGGTTAACCTGATATTTCTCCTTGACCTATCTGAGAGTGTAGGTTTGCAAAACAGGCAGATGGCATTGGCGGTCATGGAAGATATCTTAAGGGAGAAAAAACCAGGGGATAGGGCCGGTCTGGTAGTGTTCGGGGCCGAGGCTTCGGTAGATACTGCGCCCGGCAGTAATATCACTGCATTTAATATAACCTCGGAAGTCGCCAGCGAAGCTACGGATATCGGTGGTGCTATCCAGCTGGCTCTGGCAGCCTTTCCGGAGAGAGGAATAAAGCGAATACTACTGTTAAGTGACGGTAATGAGAACCTGGGCAATGCACTGGACATGGCTGCAAATGCCAGGGCTCTGGGTGTTGAGATAAATGTGCTGCCCTTGATCCCGGAGAGCTCAAAACAGGAGGTCTATCTAAAGGAGATATCTGCGCCTGAAAGCATCAAAGCCGGTCAGAGCCATGAGATCAGGGTAATTATTGGCAGCAGCCATGATACTCAAGGAAGTCTCACTTTTTTGCAGGACGGCAGATACGCGGGTGAGGATGAGGTAAAATTAGAGGCCGGGGAAAATGTGTTTATATACCTGAACACTTTTGCAGAAAGCGGGCTGCACAAATACTCTGTCCTGGTGCAGGCGGCCGGCGATAGAGTGCCGGAAAACAACCGCGGTGATATTTTCATACAGGTAGCGGGAAAACCTTCTCTCCTTTATATCTCTCCTGAAAAAACGGTTTCAGAGGAGCTGGTCCGGGCGCTTAATAATCAGGGCATCCATCTGGAGGTGGGAACAAAAGAGAAGCTGCCTGACAGCTACAGCGGCCTGGTTAAGTACGACGGTATAATCTTTGATAATGTGCCGGGTTTTGATTTTTCCTTTGCCCGGATGGAACTTATTGAAGGCTATATTCGGGATATGGGGGGCGGCTTCTTAATGATCGGCGGCGAAAACAGCTTTGGCGCCGGCGGCTACTATAAAACCCCCCTGGAGCGCTCCCTGCCCGTGGATATGGATGCCACCTCCAGCTTAAACACCCCCAACCTGGTGCTGGTTATGGTAGTGGACAAATCCGGGAGTATGGAAGGCAATACCAGGGGAGGGGAAACCAAGCTTGATCTGGTGAAAGGTGCGGTCTTCGCTGCTGTGGAGCTCTTAAATCCCTTTGACCAGGTTGGCATGCTGGCTTTTGATTCTGATTTTGAATGGACAGTGGACTTAATCGAGGCCGGAGAGCGGGAAAGAATTGCCGGTGAGCTGCGCACCCTCTCTCCCAGCGGCGGCACTGATCTCTTTAAGGCCCTGGGCGAGGCATACCGGAAGATTACTGCTATACCCTCGGCCACCCGCCATATAATAGTACTCTCCGACGGATTGACCTCTGAAGCTGAGTTCGATTCCCTGGTACACTCCATTGCCGCTGACCAGATCACCCTTTCCACAGTAGCGGTGGGCGAGGATGCGGATCTGAAACTACTCCGCCGCATGGCAGAGTTGGGCGGGGGAAGAGGCTACTTCACTGACAGTGCGAAGAATATTCCCCGTATCTTTACCACGGAAACCATGCTGGTTTCACGCGGCCTGGTAATTGAGGAGGATTTCCTGCCTGCTCCCCGGAGCCGGAGTGAGATTATTTCCGGTATTGATCTTTTAACCCTGCCTGTGCTGAGAGGTTTTGTCAGGACCTACTTGAAACCCAGGGCCCAGGAGGTCCTCAGCGCGATTGGCGGGAATCCCCTGCTGGCGGTATGGCGCTACGGTCTGGGCCGTTCAGCTGCCTTTACTTCGGATCTAAGGGGAAAGTGGGGCGCCCAGTGGCTGGATTGGCCGCATTATTCCCGTTTTGCCTCCCAGTTGGTGCGCTGGCTGGAGAGGGGGGAGGCGCCAGGCAGGATCTATACGGATATTGTTCTTATAGACGGGCAGGGGCTTTTACCCTAAAATCCCGCCAAATTCTTATAACTATGTTTACAAAGATTAGCTAATTATCTACAGATAAAGCAATTAAAGTTATTTTTTATGCTTGACATAGTTGTAAAACATAGTATAATTAGTACTATGT
>JAUVWI010000004.1 GCA_030604195.1 Spirochaetales bacterium | reverse complement strand
GTAAACTTCAAAATCTACTCCATGCAGGCACCGCAGCCAGCCGGTGGGAGTATCGAAATCCACAGTCAGGTCTGCTATTTGCAGCAGCGGCTCTCGTTGAGGCTTTAATACGGACTCCAGTGGTTTTGCATTCATGGCTAATGCTGATATCCTATCTAGCTTCCTGTAATTAATCAATAAATCGGATTTGTGAGTTGCAGCGTCATAGAGTAACGCTGCAACTCATCTCTAAAGTGTCACACAAATATCATTTAAAACTTAGGTTGGTTGCAGAAAGATCCATACCTGCAGTGGGAATCGGCGACCAGACAATTTTATCACTCTTACCATAGAATAAACACAGTGCGTGCAGATTGATTTGAGCCGGATCTTCAAACTCAACGTAGTTTAGCAGAAAGCGGACCGCTTTCCGGCGTGTCTCAAGATCGTCACTGGTTTCCAGTGTTTTGCCCGACTTGTCGAACTCCTTACTAAAGATGTACATTGGCTCTTTTGCCCCGTACTTATCTTCATGTCTGACCCAGCAATCGGTGCCAAGGCGACGCCAAATCTGACCGTACGGGTCACCGTAATACGCGGTGTTCGACAGGTTAAAAAGATGGCGGGTTTCGTCGTTCTTCAAGATTTGTGACCAATTCTCCTTCATTTCAATCTTAACGTTTATACCAACCGCCTTCCACATCTCAACCAGAACCTGCGCCGTAGCCACCTCCAGGGTGTAATAGTCAGGTAGTATGCGATAGTATATCGTATCACCTTTATAGCCTGATTTCTTGACCAACTCCCGCGCCTTGTCCGGATTGTAGGTAATGCCTTGAAAGTCTTCTATATACATATCGCCGAACAAATCCATTTGAAAGCCATTAGGAACGGTCGTGCGGCCGTAGTAAAAACTATCGACAATGAGCTGACGGTCGACCGCCATGATCATTGCGCGCCGCAGATCGGGGTTTTTCAGCACATCGTTGGTTTCGTCGAAATTGACGGATCGAATGCAGGGAATCTGACCGCCATCTATCGAGCATCCCTCAGTCTTGTCGATACTCTCGAGTTGATCAGGAGGGATTTCCGTGATTATATCATATTCACCGGTCTTAAGCCCTGCTATTCGTGAGGAAACCTCGGGCACCACTTTGAACGTAATGGTCCTGGCCGGCGCTTTTTCACCCCAATAGTCATCAAACGCTTCCATCTTGATGTAGTCACCGGTCTTGATCTCAACAAGCTTATAAGGCCCGGTGCATACGACGTTCCGGCTCCAGGTTTCCCAATCCTTTGCCGCAAGAAAAGCCTTTTTGCTTATAATTTGGCTCATATAACCGGCAAAGCGATTTTCAAGCAGATAATCGGGAACCTTACTCCTGATCCGAACGGTATAGCGGGCAACGACTTCCGGCGGTTCGATGCCCCCTAAATACATTTTGGCAAACGTCAAGCCCCGCTTCTCGTGAAAGAGACGTTCCGAACCGAAGCTGAAGGCAACATCCTCAGATGTCATCTCTTCACCATTGTGGAATTTTACGCCCTTGCGTAGTTTGAACTCAACAGTTCTGTCATCGAGCCGCTTCCATTCTGTGGCCAGCCCGGGAATTAGTTTTTGGTTTTCTTTATAGTCGATGAAGATTAATGTTTCCGCAATGCTGTAGAGAACACGCTCATGCACATTGCTGTTTTCTCCCATCGGCTCCAGCACCGGAGGGTTCTTTTGCACCGCAACCACCAGATCCGGACGGCTTACCGCCTCTTCTGCAAGAGCAGAAGGCTCTTCTGCCTTACCGCCGGCGGATACAAACCCTACGGAAAATACCAGCGCTGTTACTAAAATCAATTTTCCGAATAATTTTGACAAGTTTTTCATAAATACCTCCGTAATTTTTTTTCTAAACATTGTCGTTCGAATCTTTCAACATTGAAAGATCTTCTAACAGGTAAATTAATACTTCCCTCACTTCATACATGCCTCCTTAATATTTTGTACATACTACATATCCGGATGTTCTCCAGTTTCCAAATATCGTATAATCTGTTCTAAACTCAATCCATCAATTCCCATTTTCTCCAGATTTCTGCCCTTTTCCCAGCAATCCACACCCATGATAACACTTCCAATCTCAATAAGAGCGTCCATGGTAGGGGTTTCGATTCCAACTGCATTACCCATACTTGCCCATACCACTAGACCATAGGGAACATCTTCAGTAACATATCGATTGGTTAATGAATCAGGCCCTTTTATAGGAGTAAGACCCTCACTTGCATTAATGGATTGCCATAGGGTTCCTTTAGGCCCATATCCTGATTCCACCATCATCTCGACAGCTGATGGCAGTTTTATTCCCATCTTTTCACCTATTGCAAGCCGCTCTCTATCGATCGATTCAATTACTTTTACAACCGATGGAGTCATCCCCTCTTCATACATATAAAAATCGCCGTGAGATCTCTCAATCCTTCCCGTATTCAATAAAACCCCTGCGGGGTGAAGAAGGGGATTAAGAAAACCAAGGCCGGTTTCTACAACGTTATTTTTGGCTTTAAAGGATGGATAGAGCTTTTTTATTTTGTCATAAACTAAACTTGTTTGATTACCCGGGAGGGTGGCAAATGGGCAAACAGACCTGATATGAAATGTTTTTACTTTACCGGAACCCACCAATCTAGTAGCAAAAGGAAGGCCTCCGATCTCAGCTAATACAATATCCTTTTTATTACCTTTCTTCTTAAGAATATTGCTGAATTCAAGAGTTCCCAATGTGCCCGGCATAATTATTACCAGCTGATCCTCTCTCAAATATGGCGCTAATAGTTCGGCATATGTACTAATTGCAAATCCAGGTAGGGGAATAAAGATTATCTGAACACCTTCAATTGCCTCCTTAATATCCGTTGTAACAAGATTGAGTTGGGCTTTTCCTTGACCTGCTACACCTGATATTTCTATCTGGCGAGATTTAAACACCTCTTTCATCCTCTCTGCAAATATCTCTAGTTCGAACATATTAACCTGATGGCCTTTAAGAGAAAGATCTGCGGCTATCGTATGAGAACCATTTCCTCCCCCCATCACTGCAATTTTCATAGCGTTCATGCATTTCCCCTGTTTATGAATAATACAATTCATATTCTTCTTGTATAAATTTTGTATACCATATGTATTCTATATTGTCAAGCATTTTTTTATTTACAGAAGTCTCAGTAAATGGTCTCTTTTTTAATCCAAGCCATTGTCATTATCATCTATCCTGTACTAAAATTACCTTATTGAAGAGTGGCAGGTTACCGGTCTGCCTTTGCAGCTACTGTTGGCCGCAAGCCGCCCAAAAGGCTTATATTTTTAAGTGGAGATAAGCAGGTGTCCGAAGCTTACAGCGAGTTCAGGAAGCTTATGAACCTGGGCAAATATTCAGAAGCGGCGCGTTATGCAGAACGTGAGCAGCTGGATGGATCCGGGCAGAATGTCTTCTGGCTTACCCAGCAGGCCGTGGCTCTTATCCGTGCTTCTGAATATGAGTCGGCTCTGAAGGTCGCAGAAGAGGCCCTGTCCATGGATAGTGCCAACCCCTATGCGGTCATTGCCGCAGCGGATGCGCTTTCAGGCCTGGACAGGCCGGAAGAGGCTCTGAATTATTATAAAGATACCCTAAAATTTGAACGGCTTTCGCAGCGCTCACAGAGAGGAGTTTTGGCATGTCTTTCAAAGCTCAAAAATTGGCAGGAGATCCTTTTAAATATATCTACCTGGGAGATGGCTGAACAGGATAAATATCGTTACCGCGCTAAAGCCCTGGCTGGTCTTGGCAGTTATGATGAGGCTATCGAAGAGTGCAATAAGTGGCTGCAGCTTCAACCGCATAACCATAATGCTCTCTGGGAGCTTACGGAACTTGAGATTCTGCGTGACGGCCTGGACAGCGTACTCGGCAAGATGGGAAAGATGGCCCGTATTCCTTCACTTCCCCCTGTATACAAGGAAATATATGCATCTCTGTGCAGAAGGGCGGGCAGACCGGATGAGGCAATAAAAGCCTATTCAAAGATAGAAACAAGCGGAGCTAATCTGCGTATACAGCAAAAAACAGCCTTTACCCTGGCAAAAACGGGACGTGAGAAAGAAGCCATTCCCATGCTGGAAGAGCTCTTAAGAGCGGAACCAAAGAATAAGTACCTCCGCTCAAGCTATGAGGCCGCGTGCAGTCGTATAGGAGAAATAGAAGGGGCTATTAATTTTTATAACCGGCTCCTGGGTCTATTCCCTGAAGAGAGATCACTCTATGGGCGTATTAACCGGCTAAAAGCCAGACTGGAGAAAATACAGTGAGTGTGGTAAAGATCGGCGATCTTGTTGAGATACCCCCGGTAAGAACTGTAATACAGCTTGAAGAGGGGCGGCTTAAATCCGCAGAGATTGCGATGAGTTTTGTTTTTACCAATGAGGTTGCCTCCCACTGCACTGTCATAGCCGCTGCCCTGCTTAATGCCCGCGGACAGGGATATTTCCTGCAGGGTGATTTCGGCTCGGGTAAATCCCATTTTCTGGCTGCTCTCTATGCCTGGCTTGCCGCAGAGAAGGGCAGGCATATCCTTTCCGAAGGTCACGGCGGTCTGAAACGCTTGAGTGAATCCAAGGCAAAGTATCTGCCGGTTGATATATCTTTAATCAACTATAGAGCTTCCGTGCCCCTGGAACAGATCATAATCGAATCCGTGGAAAAGGCGCTTGCCCTGCACGGCAAAAAAGTTGACCTGGCAGCTCTGATCTCCTCAAAGGAGAGGCATGAAACCTTCAGCCGGGTGATATCCTCGGTCAGATCGGCCGGTTTTGACGGTCTGGTCCTGCTGATAGATGAGCTTTCCGAGTTTTTCCGCTCCAAACCTTCAACTCAGGTTTTAAATGAAGATGCCCGTACCCTGCAGCTTTTAGGAGAGATGACATCCGGTGAACCGCTATGGATTATTTGTGCTGTGCAGGAGAGCATTGAAAGAACCGGAGATATATCCCAGGCCATCTTTCGTAAAATCAAGGACCGCTTCCCTATAAAACTCACTCTATCTACCGTGCACATCCGCTCGCTCATATCCGGGAGGCTTGTACGCCGCAAGCAGGGAGCGGATGAGGAGATCTACCGAATCTATGAAATGTACAGGCAGCAGTTTCCCACCTTTTCCTCTTCCCTTGATGATTTCAAAATGACTTACCCGGTTCATCCCACAACAATCACACTGCTTGACGGACTGGGAGAGCTTTTTTCCCAGCACCGCGGTGTAGTGGATTTTGTTTACTCCCGTATTGCAGGAGACAGCCGGCGGAATATCCCCTCTATTCTCGACCGCCCTGCACCGGAGCTTTTGGCTCCGGACAGTATATATGATCATTTCGCCGGGCGTCTGGCTGAATTTTCATCATTCAATATCTATCCCCGCCATATCATTCCCCATCTTGACGAGGTCATTGAGCGGGAATTGGAAAGCAGTGAGGACATCTTACTGGCTAAAAGGCTGGTTCGAATGCTTGTTCTCTACAAGATACATCCCACTGCTTCAGAACCTGCGGCAGATGAGCTGGCTGAACTGGCGGCCTGCAGCCTGGACTTTCAGTCCCCGCAGATGAATGCCCTCTTCATATCGGAAACACTGCTTGATCCGGTCGCAGCTTCAAGCCACTTTCTCAGAAAGCAGCCGGCCGAATCGGGCGATCCCATGAAGACTCTCTATGAAATTGTAACCGAAGATGATCCGGGCAAGACCCTTGATGCCAGGATCAAAAGGCTTGCCGGGGAACTTCAAGATGATGATTCAAGACTCTTAATAGCGGCCCTGGCCGGGCTTCAGGAATCGGAATCATGGCCCGGCAGGGTTCTTATGGAAAGGGGAGCTCAGCGGCTGGTAAGCTGGAACTCGAGCACTCGCAAGGTTCTTATCTGTTTTCTTTACCAGGATGATGAAAAAGATTTCTCTGATCGTTTAGCTCACCGGATAGATTCGGAAAAGTTCGATTTTGCAGTAGTCATGACCATCGGCACAGGGAAGTCGGACTGCGAGCATACGGCAGTGTGGCAGATCCCGGTTCCCGGGAAAGAGAGCATACTCAAGGAGTTTCTGGCGGCAAAACTTACTCTGCAGGAGCTGAAGCCCGCCAATCCTGCCGAGGCGCCGCTGATTCCAATGGCCCAGGAACGAATAAAACGCCTTGCACCGGCAGCCTGCCAGGCCGCTTTGGAGGCCTTGTATTCAGGCGATTTCACCGACCGCTCCATACGTGTTGACACCGCGGTTCGTCAGCTTAAACGCTTTGACCGCCTTTTGGAGGCTGCCGGAGAGGTTATACTGGGAAACAGGTATCCCAGGTTCAGGGAGGTTGCGCCGCGAAGGTTTACGCCCACCCCGCGGAGCTATCTGCAACTGCTTGATGATTTTATTATACCCGGCAGCATCTCCTTAAGTGAAGCACGTTCCAGGTCTCTAAGCGCTGCCATAGACGGGTTAGCCGTGCCCCTGGGCCTGGTTGAGCTTAAGCGCGGTTCCTATATTTTCTCTCCCGATACCAGGGGGCATCCCCTGCTGTCCTTCTTCTTCGGACTGCTGAATCCATCCGGCGCCACACCTGTTCCTGACCTGCTTGCTGAGCTTGAAAACGGTCCCTTTGGTCTACCCAGAGATACGGCTTTATTCTTGCTTGCCTCACTGACCGCAGGCGGGCTGATTACAGCACGCAGGGGAGGGAGGAGCATTCCCCTGGAATTTTTAACCCTTAACTCCCTGGAAAAGGCTGAAGAGATTACCCTGGGTGAGCTGATAAATGAGCATGACCTGGCAACCCTTACCGAAGAATGCACCTTCCTGACATCATCTTCAGGATGGGAGTCTTTCGGCTTGAGGCAGCAACGTGAGACCTGGAAAGAACTCATCAAGTTTCGTGATACAACATTAAACCTGGCCCAGGAGACACGCTCAGATCTTTCAAGGATAGCTGACTATTCTTCCTTCAAGGCTTTTGATATCCGCTCCCTGGATCAGAAACTTACTGCTCTGGATAACCTGGTCAAGGAAATAAAAGTTTCCTACTCAGCCAGGGAGGGGCTTGAAAGATTTCTGCAGAGCTGGCGCGGCACGGGCCTCAATGCAGAGGATATCAGGTTTGTAAAGAAATTGAATCGATTCCTGGCTAATGCTTCGGAAGAATTTGTTGCCATCAACCATTATGTACGCCACCAGGCGGTTTGCAAGGCAGCCGAAAAGGAGAGCGCCATAGAAGAACTTGGCCAGGCAGTTTTAAAACTGCTGGAAAAGCCTGAAACAGGGGTGGTAAATGATTCCGGAGAGCATCTGGGCGTGGTTTTCAGCCATTTTCGCGATCATTATATCGCTCTCTATGCCAAAGAGCACAACGAGTACTATATATCCCAGCGCCGGGCGCCTCTGGCAAAAAATGCCGGAAGAGCCCTGGATACCATAATGCGGCTGGCCCGGATTGAAACCCTGGACAGACCTCCGGGTATTGATGAGTTTATAAGGGAGATGAATGCTCCTGATATAAAGCAGTGCACAAGGCAGATATCAGAAGAACTCATGCGCTCCCCGGTGTGCGGTTGCGGTTTTCAGCCGGGTGACAGAGCGGAAATTGCCATGGTTGAAAATCCGGAAGAGAAGATTAACCATTATCTGGAAATCTACATTGAAATACTGCGCAATCCCAAAGTTCTGGAATCCCTGGCTGTCCGTTCCTATGCCCTGCAGGATGTAAATCCTGGAATAGCCGGGCGCCTGAAAGAACTTGGGCAAACCCTGAAATCAGGCAAGCTCAAGGCTTCCACCCTGACGCGTACTATAGATGTGGATACTGCTGATGAGATATCCCAATCACTGGCAGGACGCATCTCCATACACAACAGGAAATTAAGCGATCTTGTAAAAGAACTTGCCGGCAGGAGGCTTCCCTCTGAACGGGTTTCAGCTCTTTTCCGGGAATGGCTTGCCGGTCCTGAAGCCGGGAAGACAGATAAAGAGCCCGATGAAGAAATATTGATTGCCATTGAGGATGACTCTCTGCCCCGTTCCGAAGGCGGCCCAAAGTTATTGGGCTGGTGGCCCCTGCTTCACAGTGAGCTTTTCGGTACAGACCCGGCATTGCGGCCCCTTGACGACCGGCCGGAGGCAGCTCTACCTGATGAGATCAAGAGAATTGAGATGATGCTCGAGGAGCAATTTCCCTCTGCTCGTTTAAGCGAGCCTCTGGAGTTCCTGGATACTGAAAAGCTCTATAGCTTCATTTCCACAGAAAGATTCCATACCCAGGCTGTGCGGTCGGCCTGGATTATGCTTGCCGAACGAATTCTAAAGGGCGCCGCCCTGCCTGAAAATATTGAAGCGAAATCCCTTCATGCACTTCCTGAGCGGGCGGAAAGCATTAAAAACTCTCTTGAAATAGCAAAGCTGATCCATAGCGGCCTGGCTATGCCATACCCTGAAAGGCTGGCAGTGCGTATTCCCGTGAGTGAGCTGATATCAGACCCCTGGACAACCAGGGCTCTGAAAGAGCAGGCATTCGGCATGGTTGATGAGCTTTCCTGTTCAGGAGAAAAGTGGCTTTCCGAACTATCTCCTGTTCTGCCCATTTCCCTTGAAGAGAAGCCTTTAGTGATAATTGTGGATGGTGCTTCGCCTGATCTCTGGCTGGAAGCGATGGCTAAAATTGAGCTATTGCCCGGAACCTTATCCAGGCAATGGGCCAGGCTGGGTGCGGAGCCCTTTACAAGCAGCGCCATTGCCGGACTCTTCGGCTTTAAAGGTGATCCGGTGGAAGAGTTTTCCCTGCGGGATATTCTCTATTTTAACCTTTCAGGTGATGAAGAACATTCCCTGGTTGATCATGTGCTGCCCCTGGACCCCGGCAAATGCGCTGTTATTCGTCTGGCCATTATTGACCGGGCAGCCCACAGCCGTGAACTGCGGCTTGCCGATATGGCCGGAATATTGAAGAACATCATAGAGAAGGAGCTGCCGTCATTCTGCAGGCTCTGTACGGAGCAGAAGCGCCCTTTAGTTCTGACCACGGACCACGGCCTCTCCCTGACGCGCGACGGACTGAAACATGGGAAAGGCGGAGCCTATGAGTGTACAATTTTCAGGGCGGAGTGGCTCTATCCCTGATGATTGAAGAACTTGAAGGACACATAGAGAGCATTACCTACACCAATGAAGAGAACGGTTACACCATAGCCCGGGTCAGGGTTGATGGCCATGATGAGCTTATAACGATTGTAGGGAACCTCGTATCTCCCATACCCGGAGAAATGATCTTCATGAAGGGAGAATGGAATAGCCATCCCAAATACGGCCGCCAGTTTAAGATATCAAGCTATAAAACTTCAGTGCCGGCAGCCGTTGTGGGTATAGAAAAATACCTGGCTTCCGGCCTGATCCGGGGAATCGGGGCAGAGATGGCCCGCCGGATAGTAGGTAAATTCGGAGAAAAAACCCTATCGGTTATTGATGACAAAATAGAGAAATTAACCCAGGTGGAGGGAATCGGCAGGAAAAGGCTGAAGATGATCAGTGAAGCCTGGGATGAGCAAAAAGAAATACGGGGGGTTATGATTTTCCTGCAGTCCTATGGTGTAAGCCCGGGTTATGCGGCCAAAATATTCAAGCGGTATGGAAACCACGCTGTAGAAGTTGTGAAGGAGAATCCCTACCGCCTGGCAACGGATATTTTTGGAATCGGCTTTATAACCGCGGACAAAATTGCGGAAAACATGGGATTTGCCAGGGATTCCGAAGAACGGGCCGAGGCGGGACTGCTCCATGTACTGAACCAGTGTACTGATGAAGGGCATGTCTATTACCCATCTGACATGCTTATACAGAGAAGCCAGAAAATTCTGCAGATTGATAGAGAGATTATTGCCGGTGCACTGGATGAATTAAGCAGGAATGAAAAGCTGGTGCTGTATAAAGGGTCAGTCTATTTGCCCCCATTTTATGTTTCAGAAACAGGAATTGCAGCTAATCTGATTGAACTTCAGAATGACAGCAGGAGCATGAGAGAGGTTGACTCGGAGAGAGCTCTCCAGTGGGTCCAGCAGAGGCTCGATATTACCCTGGCCGCTAAACAGGCGGAAGCAGTCAGGCGCGCCTTAAAAGATAAGCTTTTAGTTATTACCGGCGGACCCGGAACGGGAAAGACCACCATTATAAAGACCATTCTGGCCATTGTTTCCAGGATCGGAACCAGGATTATGCTGGCCGCGCCTACAGGCAGAGCAGCCAAGCGAATGAGTGAGGCAACAGGATACCAGGCAAAAACTATTCACCGGCTGCTTGAGTATAATATGCGGGCAGGGGGATTTCAGAAGAATCAGTCGGATCCCCTGCGGTGCGACCTGATAATCCTGGATGAAGCCTCCATGATCGATACAATTTTGATGCATCATCTGCTGAAAGCCATTCCTGCGAATGCCTCCCTGATATTAATAGGAGATGTGAACCAGCTTCCCTCAGTGGGAGCCGGGAACGTCTTGAAAGACATAATAGCCTCCGGCAGGGTGACGGTGGTGGAATTGAACGAGATATTCCGCCAGGCCAGGGAGAGCCGGATCATTGTGAACGCCCACCGGATTAATGTGGGTTTAACGCCTGAATATTCCGCCTCGGAGAGCGACTTCTATTTTATTGAGCAGGAAGAGCCGGAAAAGGTTGCCGGAATTATTATTGAGCTTGTAAGAGAGCGCATACCCAGGAGGTTCAACCTGGACCCGGTGGATGATATCCAGGTGCTCTCCCCCATGCACAGGGGGCTGATAGGGGTGGAGAACCTGAATCGGGAGCTGCAGAATGCCCTGAATCCCGGCGGGAAAGGAACAGTAAGGGGCGCTAAAATACTTAAAGTACACGATAAGGTAATGCAGATAAGGAACAACTATAAGAAGGATGTGTTTAACGGGGATATGGGACGAATTACCCGTATTGAAGAAGAGGGTCGCAGGGTACGGGTATTATTTGACGGCCGCAGTGTGGACTATGAGTCTGCGGAACTCGATGAGATCACTTTAGCTTATGCAGTTTCCGTGCATAAGGCCCAGGGCTCCGAGTATCCGGCCGTTGTTATTCCCGTTATGACCCAGCATTACCTGCTCTTACAGCGCAACCTGCTCTATACGGCTGTTACCCGTGGGGAAAAGCTCGTGGTGCTCGTGGGTAGCAAAAAGGCCCTGAACATTGCGGTTAAGAATGATAAAACCCAGAAGCGCTATACCCTGCTGGCAGAGAGGCTAAAGTGAGGATTGTTCAGGCAGCGTATGAGTTAAAAAAATTTTCATCTGTTGCAAATTGTTGCATTTTGTGCTATATTAGCTACAAAACTATATTAAGGAGAACATTAAAATGGCTGGAGCGGTTCGTGTATCCGATGAATTGTTACGGGAAGCCAGGAACTACAGTAATATTGATAATCGATCTATTACCGGTCAGATTGAACACTGGGCGCGAATTGGTAAAATCGCTGAAGAAAACCCGGATTTAAATTACACTCTGATACGGGAAATATTAATTGGCATTAAGGAACTGGAACAGGAAGAGCCTTCAGAATATAATTTCGGATAGCTGCTCATGAGATGAAAATCTTACAATCTCGATCATTCGCCCGGAAAATCAAGAAATTCACGAAACGGGAAAAAAGTAGACTTGACCAGGAAATCCGAAGAATTATGGACAATCCCCATATCGGATCTGAAAAGAAAGGTGATCTTCGCGGGGTTTACGTGCACAAGTTTAAAATCCAGGCTGTTCAGTATCTATTAGCCTATCGTTTCTTTGGTAATGTTATGGAATTGATTATTATCGGACCGCATGGGTAAAAATAAGACAAAAGGATAGAATGTGAAAAATGTCCAGATAAGTTTTGATGAGAATCTGCTTAATGCAGTGGACCATTTTGCTGAATCATCCCGGTTATCACGTTCTGCTATAATCCGCCAGGCGGTCAAGAATTGGCTTCGGCAAAAGAAAATCAAAGAGTTTGAAGATCAGTGGATAAAGGGCCTTGAAATGAACCCTGATGATTCTAAAAATACAGAAGCATGGATCAAGGCTCAGCAGTGGGAAGATTGATGAATCAGTCGACTAAGGGATGTGGCCATGTTGAATTATCTGGTAAGTCAAGCTCCTCAATCATCCAGTCGAAACCGTCCTTGGCCATTTTAAAGGTTGCTGGTTCAGAATCCCATACTCCTTCGCTGTTAATGGTTGCGGTTACGCTATCTGAATCAGAATCATCAAGACCTGAAATACTATATTGTATAGAATGAGTCGGAAACCAATTATCCCAAGTTAAACCGACGTTTTTAATAGCATCATAATCAGCAGTTTCTGAAGGATGAAAATTCAGATAAATACTATTTCTATCATAATTCAGGTCAGCGATGAATGAATCGATACGCTCATCTATTTTTGTTCCGAATAGGCTGCAACTGTTAAAAACAACGACGACCACTAAGATTCTTAATAAAATGAACAAAGCATTTTTGATTTTCATTATAAAATCCTCCTGTTAAAATCTAGATATCCGCTTCCACTAAATGTGTGACAATTGATTCTTCAAAATTTGCCAATAAATTATAATAATTCTCAAGGAATTCAATAAATATACTATTTCCCAAATCGGTAATATACGCGCTCTTTATCGATAGGTAAATTCGTCCTGCAACAAAGCGGCGCATGGATAGCGCGGCAAGGGAAAAATAGCGCACATTTAAGCCTAAACTGCCGGTTTTACCTGCAATAGGCTTAGCTACTTCTTTATAATATTTGGTGCCAGCTTCTTTTCCCTGTTTTTCAGCAATTTCATTTGCTTTGGCACTTTCTGCATCTAATTTTTCACGGTATTCAGAAAAAAGGCCATAATATTCTGCTACATTTTCTATATAATAATTCATTCGCTTCTGCAGATTTATTATAGAATCTACCGGATTTTTCAGCATCTTATCTATCTTATCCTCATTCCACTTCTTATAGTCAACCTGGTCCCTCTGCTTTTTAAATTTCTCCCCCGGGGGGGCGCCTGGCTGTACCTCCACACCCTCTTCCGGGTTAAGCTCAACTGTCTCGCCCTCGGCTTCAACCTCAACCCTTCCCTTGTCCACCACGATCAGGGTAGAGCCGTCCACACCTGAAAATACGGTGAACTCGGTTCCGCGCACACCGGCAACACAGCTTACCGTCTGGATCTTAGGCTCTTTACCGGTAAGCTTATCATAACGGAATTTTATTGAGCCCAGGGCCACGGAAAAAACATCGGTCTTCTCATTTCCCTCTTCCCGCTCCATGAGAGTGAAGACTGTGTCGCTATTGATCTTCAGGATAACGCCGTTCCGGTCCATTTCTACGAAGCCATCCCAGCCGGTGGTAACAGTATCTCCTGTTCTTACCTCGTCACCAATAGAGACCTCAAACTCCCCTCCTGCGGTATCCTTGATTGAAGCATCGCCTTCAGCATATACCACATCTGCGGAAGCGGCAAAAACAGCGGCTGTAATGAGAAAAAAGAGAATTGTAATGGTTATTAAATATTTCATCTTAGTATGGTCCTTTAAAGCCGTATATTCTTCTGGTCAGCCACTTTTTCTCTACCAGCAGCAGAATTCTCTGGTTTGTGGTCGTTTTCAGCTCCAGCATCCTGGTTTTTTCAGGAAGGTATTTCTTAAAAAAGGTTTTTACCTCCATGGAGTCATAAAAGCGCAGGTAGGAATCCTTGCCGATTGCCTGCCCATCTTCCAGAACCGGCGAGTCAACAGTATAGCCCGCTTCAATTATATTGCTCCAGAAGGTTTCTATATCTTTTTTCAGCAGAATTATCTCCTGATCGAGCAGAAAAGGAACTTTGCTCATCCGGAAGAGAGCGCCGCTATCCCCCTGGTTGATAAGCTCGGCAACTGTGAAAACGCTTCTTTCATCCTTTTTCTGCACCGAAGCGCAGGAGGCAAAGAGCAAACTGATCATTAAAAGTAGAATTATCTTTTTCCCAGCGCAGCACCCTGCGGGCCGCCCTGTACGGGCACCTGCGGCCTTACGGATTACATCCACAACCGAACTCCTTAAAGCAAAAGTCCAACACAATATATATTCGGGCGCTGGACTTGATTATTTTTTGCGCTTAACACGCAAGATTTTAGAGATAATAGCATATTACCATCCTCACTACAGTTTACCATCTTTTAAACCTTTTTCAAGCAAACTTGAAATCTTTTATTCTGATTTGCCGTTAAATGCATCCTATGATCGATATTAATAGGTTATTGACAAATTTAAATCAACACTTTAAAATTGTCACAAATGAAGTATTTTAAACGACAATTATCACTTCCAATAAACAGGGCCATAAAAACCTTTCCTGCTCTTGCAGTTGTCGGACCTCGGCAGTCCGGCAAGACAACTCTGCTGAAAAGGATGTTTTCCCATAAGGCTAACTTTGTTTCCATGGAAAAGCCGGATAACCGGTTATGGGCAAAAGATGATCCCCAGGATTTTTTGGCTAAGCATAAATATCCTCTGATAATTGATGAGTTTCAATATGTGCCGGAACTCTTGCCTTATATAAAAGAAATAATCGACAATAACCGTCGGCCTGGTATGTTTTTCCTAACAGGTTCTCAACAGTTTGCAGTAATGAAGAACATCTCTGAATCATTGGCCGGAAGAGTTGCTGTTATGACATTACTGCCTTTTTCTTATTCCGAGGCCAAGGAAACAGCTTTCAACACCTGGGACGATTGGTTTATTAATCTAACTGAAAAGCAGGTAGTTTCGTCTGAACATGAAATCGGATCCACTATTCTTAACGGTTTTTATCCTGAGATTATCAGTAACCCTGAGGTGGACAAAAATATCTGGTTCAGCTCTTATATCCAAACATATTTGGAGAGAGATTTAAAAAGTCTTTATGATATAGGAAACCTGGATATCTTCTATCAATTTATTACTTTGGCAGCGGCAAGATGTTCGAGCATTTTGAACTATTCAAGTTTTTCATCAGATCTGGGCGTTTCTGTTCCTACAATAAAAAAATGGTTTTCAGTACTAGAAGCCGGTTTTATCATTTTTAAATTACAGCCATACTCACGGAATATCAGCAAGAGAATAACTAAAACACCAAAATACTATTTTATTGACACAGGTTTGGCAGCACATCTTGCCGGTATAAATAATGCCGATTATCTGATCAGAGGAAATGTGGCAGGTCAGTTTTTTGAGAATTTTGTAATATCTGAGTTTCATAAGAATAAAAAGCACTTCAATTATAATTTGAATAGTTATTATATAAATCACCGGAACCTTTGGGAGATTGATCTGCTGATTGAAAAAAATTTGGCTTTACTTCCAGTGGAAGTAAAGCTCAGTGCAACCATTGGACCGTCTCATATAAAAAATTTTGAAAAACTACGCCTACTATTAAATATTTCCGAATCTAATTATCTTATCTGCAACACTCCGGAAGCAATGAAACGCAAAAATACCTTTATTAACTCATGGTTAAATCTGTAATTTAAGTCGTTACGGCTGGATTTATTGATATTTTCTGTAGAAACTGTCTCAGGTATTCAGATTTACAGAATCTTTACAACAAGGGTTGTTAAAAAGCCCAGCAGAGTTGAGAAACCGACAATAGCTCCGCCCTGCTCGAAAGCTTCCGGAAGCATAGTTTCGGCGATCATGGTCAACATAGCGCCTGCGGCCAATCCCTCTATTCCGGCAATCAAATAATAATCGGTCATTACTGGTTGTGCGGGGAATAAAAGAGCGCCTATTGCGGCTCCCATCCCGGTAATCAGACAGAGAGAGCCCCACATCCAGAGGATTTTCAAGAACCCCATACCACTCCGGCGCATGCCCACGGCGCTTGACATGGCTTCGGGGAGATTCGCTAAAAAAACACCGGCGATAAATGACAGACTTATTCCGGTAATCCTGGCGGAGAGCATTCCGATAATGAGTGATTCCTGAATACCGTCAAGAAAAATACCCAGCCAGATAGCAAAGGATGCGCCTTTTTTCAGAGCGGCTTTTTTGCTTTCCTCGGTTATTTCATAGTCCGTAAGATGTATCTGGATATTCACCAGATGTTTCAAGCACTCAGATTTCCATTTTTCGATACGGCTATCCGAGGTTTTATTGGAAAGATCTTCAGCCCTCTGGTTGAAAAGCATAAGAGTTGTTTCGCGAAGAATTTCTGATTCTGATAGAAGAACATTAAAATCGCTGTGCAGGGCCTTCAGGACTAATGTTTTGGTTCTTGCCCTGGCCGTTGCGTTGCGCGGACGATGGCTCAGGAGGGCCATTTCCCCAAAAGTATCGTTTTCCTCAAGCAAAGAAATAAATTGTTCATGGCCCGATTGATCTTTTTTCAGTATCTCCACTTCACCGGATATAATGAAGTAGAGTGTCGAGCCCAGCTCTCCTTCACGGAATATAGTCTCTCCAGCCTCAAAGGTCTCTTTTTTCATATGTGTTACGAGTTTTGCTATATCCCGGGGAGGGAGGGATTGTAAAAGGCGAACCCGGCTAAGTTCAAGAATGAGCTTCCTGGACATTACTGTTTTGAGCTTTGTCAGGTATTTTTTGGTTATTGTAAGCTTCCGCAGGAAAGCTCCGCGGTTATTCAGTATCTGATTAAGAAGATCAAACAAAAGCCCTCCCAGCAATGCACCTGCAATGGTAATAATTACAATTTCATTACCATGTTCCCTGCCGTGGTGCAAAGCTTCTGCGAAAAGCTCAATGGTCAACGCAAAGAGAAGAGCCCCGGCGCCAAAAGCCATAAGAGCAGAAGTGATCTTTTTACCCGGCCTGGTCATAAGACCTATGCAGGCGCCTAATGGCAGGGAAACAGCGCTGATAATTCCCCAAAAGAAGGCAATTCTGATCATATTGAAGGGTATATTCATACTTGTTAATTCTAATACTTAATAATTTTTATTACAATTGAAGTTTAAAAGTAAGGCACCCCGATGCTTGAAGAGATAAAAAACGGTAAAGATAGGAATTTTCACTCATTCTCAAATATTACTTGCTATCGATACTATTTCGTAGTAGACTTCGAAATAGTATAACTAGACAGGAGTATTATCCTAATATGACTAATATTGAAAGAATCCTTAATATAGATCTTCCACCCGGGCAGTCTGCATTTTTATGGGGGCCGAGAAAAACAGGTAAGTCAACTTATATGAAAATGAAATTCCCCCACAGCCTGGTGTACGATTTTCTGAAAACCGATTTATTTCTTGAAATCTCCAAGAAACCTTTTCTTTTGCGGGAAAGATTGTTGGCAAAAGGTGATGATGTTTTGAATTATCCTGTAATACTTGATGAAGTACAGAAAGTTCCACAAATTCTGGACGAAGTTCACTGGTTGATCGAGAATAAGGGAATTCGCTTTATCCTATGTGGATCAAGCGCACGCAAACTGAAAAGGGGGAAAGCCAATTTACTGGGAGGCCGGGCATGGCGTTATGAAATGTTTCCACTTGTCACGCCTGAATTAGATCATCCGGATTTATTGAGAGCTTTGAATCATGGAATGATACCGATTCATTATCTGCAGGACAATTATCAGAAAGCTTTAATTGCTTATTGCCAGGATTATTTAAAAGAGGAAGTATTTAATGAGGGATTGACCCGCAATATTCCGGCATTTTCCAGATTCTTTGATGCTATAGGGTACTCACACGGTGAGCTTACGAATTACTCCAATATAGCGCGCGAGTGCGGTGTGGATTCAAAAACTGTAAAAGAATACTATCAAATCCTTGTCGATACTCTGCTGGGCACCATGGTTGAACCCTTCAAGAGAAGGCAAAATCGGCAAATTATTACAAAAGCATCAAAATTCTACTTATTTGATGTGGGAGTTGCAGGATCCATAACAAAGAGGAAGATAGAGGAAGAGAAAGGTGAATTGTTTGGTAAAGCATTTGAACATTTTATATTCATGGAGATAGCAGCTTATAATTCCTATAAGGAACTCCATTATGATATCAATTTCTGGCGGACGAAATCAGGCATAGAGGTTGACTTCATTCTGGGTAGGGGGGAAGTGGCTATCGAAGTTAAAGGCACCAGTTATGTCAGGAAAAAGGATTTACTGCCCATGACCGCTTTTATCGAGGAATATTCACCGCGAAAGGCTTTGGTTGTATGCAATGAGAGGGAAAAAAGAATTCATGGGCGGATAGAAATAGTTCCATATTTAGATTTCTTAAGTGATTTGTGGGAAGGTAAAATAATATATTGATATTTTAAGAACAGCCTTTAGAATCGATCAAAAGTGGATAATAACATCAAGAAAGAGCTTTTAAACAATTTTGACAAACCGGGACATATAATATACTCTCATGGCCATGGAAAAAAAAACAACAGTTGATGACTTCTGCTTTTGCTGCGGCAGTAAGAATAGTAAAGGTCTAAAGCTCAAATTTATTTACCCGGAGGAGGGTTATGCTGAAACCGAATGTGAGATCCCAGATTATTTCACCGGTTGGAAGAGCGTTACCCACGGCGGCTTACTGGCCATGCTGTTAGATGAAACAATGGCCCTCGCCTGCATCAGTGGCGGGCAACCATCTTTTACCGTGGAGCTGACGGTAAGATATATTAAGCCGATTGATGTGGGAGAGTCGGTAACAGTAAAGGCACAGATCACAGGGGTAAAGTCAAGAATTGTACAAACTGAGGGCTGGATTTATAAGAGTGACGGAGAGGTGATTGCTAAGGGCAAGGCCCGGTTTTTCAAAGCTTAGCAGCAGGCCTATTATGAAAGAGCGGCTATTTCCGCCAGCCGTTTTATTATGGGCAGATGCTGGGTGCAAACATCCTCACACTGGCCACAGGCCGTGCATTCAGCGGCCTGTTCGGGGTTCAAGTCCCAGTGGTATTTAAGTCTCTCTAAAAGCTTATGATCATTATAAAATATTTTATGGTTGTAGCTATCTAAAAAACGGGGGATGGGTATGTCAACCGGACAGTTATCACAATACTGACAACCGGTACAGATATCGTTAAAAGATTCAACGATTCCTCCCTTAATCCGCTCAATTTCAGATTTTTGAATCTCAACGTAGTTTTTAACAGCCTGAACAGCTTCCTTAATCTCCCTTAATTCGGAAAAGCCCACTAAGGCGGTATTGATCTGCCGGTGGGCAAAGAGAAAGTGGAGCGCGGCCTCAACCAGGCTTTCGTCTTTACGGGTCTTGATAAAATTAAAAATTGCCGGGTTCTGAGGAATGATTCCGCCGCCAAGGGGGTTCATTACCGTACAGCCCAGCCCCTGCCCGGCAATTAAATCAAGAGCGGCCTGGCGCATGGAGAAGTTATAGGCTGAGTAGCCAAGCAGCACCCCTTCAATAACTCCTTCAGCAAGAACCTCTTTTATCTCATCATTAATCAAATGGCTGGAAACGCATATATGGCGGATAAGCCCCTCTTCTTTCAATTTGACAAAGGTTTCAATTATTCCATGCTGTTTACGTTCCCGCCAGTTCTTAAGACTGGTAACACACCAGATATGATAGAAATCGATGGTCTCTAAATTCAGCCGCTTCAGTTGTCTTTCAATTTCCGCTCTGATCTTTGAGTTTGAGGATTTAGATGTTTTAGTAGCGCAGTAAAAGGGCAGACCTAGCCGTTTCAGCTCCTTAAATCCCTGGCCAAGAATTTCTTCACTCTTAGTGCCGAAGTAGCCGGGAGCCGTGTCGAAATAGTTAATTCCCAGTTTAGCGGCCTCTACCACCATTTCCGCACAAAGGTCGCGGTTATTCGGTTCTTTGAAGCGCATGGCCCCGAATCCGACCACGGATACTTTCTTATCTGTTTTGCCGTATTCTCGATATATCAAAAGTCAACTCCTTACAGATTCGGTAATATATCATAGATTTGCCCCTTTGATAATACTTTAGCTTTATTATACGATCACAACAGACGTATAAGGAGGCTCAGATGGATATTTATAAAGCGATTAGAACCAGGAAAAGTGTACGGTCATTTCTCGATAGAGATATTGAAGAGGATAAATTGCAGAGGATCCTGGAAGCGGTAAGATTGGCACCATCTGCCAAGAACAAGCAGGAATGGCGCTTTGTAGTGGTCAGGGACAGGCATAAGAGGGAGCAGCTTGCCCGGGCAGCTCACGATCAGACTTTTGTCGGTGAGGCGCCTGTAGTGATTGCCTGCTGCGCAGAAACTGATAAACATGTTATGCGCTGCGGCCTTGAATGTTATCCCATAGATGTTGCCATTGCCATAGATCACCTCACCTTAGCTGCGGTTTCCGAGGGGCTGGGAACCTGCTGGATCGGGTCATTCGAGAGTGAGCAGGTCAAACAAATCCTGGGAATTCCGCAGGAAATCGTTGTAGTGGAACTGTTGCCCCTTGGGTACCCGCAGGATATGGCGATCAAAGAAAAAAGCAGGCTTAAGCTGGCAGAGATAGTGCATTACGAAAAGTGGTAGCCGGCCCAAACACCGGCCCTACCGGCCGGCTTGGTTAAGGCTTGGTTAAGGGTTGGTTATAGAGTGCGCAGTTGATCCGCTATGGTTTCGCCCAATTCCAGGTAGCTCTGGTATAAATGTTTATACCTGGCAACATTTTCGGGAATAGGAGTGTAGGTTCTGCTGAAACCACCGGCCATATTTTCCTGTGCTGCTGTCAGGTTCGGGTGAAAACCGGAGGCAACTGCGGCGAACATGGCTGCGCCCAGGGCACAGGTCTGCTCGGATTTAACCACCTTAATCGGCATGTTCATTACATCCGCAGAAACCTGCATTACAAAGGGTGATTTATGGGCTATTCCTCCCATGGCCACGACCTGGCGTATCTCGACTCCGGAGCTGACCAGGCGCTCCACAATTGCCCTGGAGCCGTAAGCAGTTGCCTCTACCAGCGCCCGGAAAATAGCCGGGGCAGAGGAACTAAGGGTAAGGCCGATAATGGCCCCTTTCAGGTTCTGGTCAGCATCGGGAGTACGACGGCCGTTTAACCAGTTCAGGGCCAGGAGGCAGGTATTCTCAATAGCCATTTTTTGCGCTTCCTCTGTAAGCTTAATGAGTATCCTCTCTCTTGCCTCTTTAGGAGATAGAGAGCTTTCCAGCCCTTTAAGGGGCCAGGAGAGCAGATCGGCAAACCAGGCGTAGACATCGCCGAAGGCTGACTGGCCTGCTTCCAGGCCGACCATGCCGGGTACAATTGAACCGTCGACCTGCCCGCAGATACCTGCAACCGGCTCCGGCTGCAGGGCATCCGGCGGGGCAACGATCATGTCGCAGATAGAAGTGCCCATGATCTTTGCTAATGTTGCCTTGGTCACACCGCCGCCAACCGCTCCCATGTGAGCATCGAAGGCGCCTACGGCAACCGCTATACCTGCCTCCAGGTTCAGGCGTTCAGCCCACTCTGCACATAGCTCTCCCGCTTTGTTGTCAGAGGTAAAGGTCTTTTTATAGAGTCTCTGCTTAAGCCCTGATAGCAGGGGATCGAGTTTTGTGAGAAAATCTTCATCGGGAAGTCCGCCCCATTGAGCGTGCCACATGGCTTTATGTCCGGCGGCACAGCGACTGCGTTTCAAGGCAAGCGGGTCGGTATTGCCGGTTAACAGGGCAGGCATCCAGTCGCAGTGTTCAACCCAGGAGTAGGCAGCCTCTCTTATCTCAGCACTGCTGCGCAGTACATGCAATATCTTTGCCCAGAACCACTCTGAAGAATATATACCTCCTTCAAAAGCGATGAAATCCGTGCCTCCCCAGTTCCTGGCGAGCTGGTTGATTTGATCAGCCTCTTTAATAGCGGTATGGTCCTTCCACAGTATGAACATGGCATCGGGGTTCTCACTGAACTCTTTTTTCAGAGCTAAAGGCGTGCCCTGCTTGTTCACGGCGCAGGGGGTTGAGCCGGTAGTATCTATGCCTATACCGATTATCTTATTTCTTTTTTCCGGGGCCAATTTTTTTAAAGCCCCACCTACTGCTGTTTCCAGACCTTCTACATAATCCAGGGGATGCTGCCGGAACCGGTTGTTGGCAGGATCACAATATCTGCCTTCTGCCCAGCGCAGGTAAGGGGCTGCAACCTCCGCTTCTTCTTTTCCGCTTTCAACATTAACCACCAGCGCCCGTACCGAGTCGGTTCCGAAATCTATACCGATAACATATCTATCACGGCTCATTATCGCCCCCTGCTGCATTATATTCGTGAAAAATCCAGGGTGGAAAAATAGTCTTCCACTGTTTCCGCCCGCCTGATTTTTTCCACGCTGCCGTCTGCCTTTAAAAGGAGTTCGGCGGAGCGCAGCTTACCGTTATAGTTGAAGCCCATGGAATGGCCGTGTGCGCCGCTGTCATGAATAACCACAATATCGCCAATTTCAATTTTGGGCAGAGAACGGTCAATGGCGAATTTATCATTATTTTCACATAGGGAGCCTGTGACGTCGTAGGTATAATCCAGGGGCTCATTCTCTTTACCGAGTACAGTGATGTGATGATAAGCTCCGTAAAGTGCCGGACGCATCATGTCGGCCATAGAGCTGTCCAGGCCAACATAGAGCTTATAGGTATCCTTTATATGCAGTACCCTGGAAACAAGGTAACCGTATGGTCCGGTAATCATGCGTCCAGTCTCCATATACAACCTTAAGGGATGTAGAGAGCTCCCTTCGATCTTTTCCCGGTAGGCCTGTTTTATTCCCCTGGATATATATTCTATATCAACAGGCTCCTGCTCCGGCCTGTAGGGAATGCCTATGCCGCCGCCTATATTGATGAACTCAAAATTAATATCCAGGCTCCGGGAAATATCCACAACTAAGGCAAAGAGCATTTTAGCTGTATCGACAAAATAGTTTGGATCAAGCTCGTTGGAGGCAATCATGGTATGCAGGCCGAAGCGGCTGACGCCCCTGTCCTTCGCCCACTTATAGCCCTCAAAGAGCTGTTCCCTGGTAAAGCCATATTTAGCTTCCTCTGGTTTGCCGATAATGGCGTTGCCGCCGCGCAGCGGTCCGGGATTGTAACGGAAACAGAGCAGCTCGGGCAGGCCGCAGTGACTTTCCAGGAAAGTGAGGTGGCTGATATCGTCCAGGTTGATAACAGCATCCAGTTCACGCGCCTTCTGATACTCCTGTGCCGGTGTATCGTTGGAGGTAAACATGATCTTGCGGCCGGGAAGGCCGATCTTTTCAGCCAGCAGGAGCTCAGGCAGGGAGCTGCAATCTGTGCCGAAACCCTCTTCTTTCAGCAGTTTAAGTATGCAGGGATTGGGGGTGGCTTTAACGGCAAAGAACTCCTGAAAGCCCGGGGCCCAGGCAAAAGTGGAATTAAGGCGGCGGGCATTCTCCCTTATTGCTTTTTCATCATAAATATGAAATGGGGTAGGGTGTTGGGCAATGATTTCTTCGATCTTGTTTTTTGTAAAGGGTAGTTTTTTTATGTTCATTAGCTGACCTCCCATAGAGGCAGATTATTGATGGCTTTGCTAAAAGTCAAGGGGCGGTAATCGGGAGGATAGCTGAATAAAATATTAGTGGATCAGGAGAAATTCGAGATATAGCTTCAATTATAAAAATCTTCAATTGCAAGTGAAATCGAAATAGCTTTATTTAATTGGGAGAGCTTTTCAGCTGTAAGAGTGCCGAGATAGTTGGTTAAAAGCTTCTTTGGTATGCTTATCAATTCATCACAATATATGGAGCTGTCATGCTTTAACCCTTCATTAATACCCACAGCCACCTGGGTTGAAAGGCCTTCGTATGAACTGTATACAGGAGCGCAAATCACTGTTGAAAATCTGGAATCAATTAATACCTGTCTGCTGACTAAAACAAAAACTCGGTATTTTTTAGAGTCAGTTAGCGACCCTTTATAAACTCTGTAAAGATCGCCGCGCTTCAAAGCTCTGCCTGATAGGATAAAACATCTCCGGCTTCGGCATTGAGTTTATCAGAATGCTGATTAAGAATATCAAAATCTGTTTTCTCTCTTCTTTCGCGCTGCTTTTGATTAAGAAAGTTTTTAATTGCCTGTTCAATAAAATTTGATCGACTTGTTGCACCTTTGATTAGTTGATCGACTTCTTTTAAAAGATCTTCGGAGAGTGTTATTGATGTCTTAGCTTTCATACTACTAAAATACTACTTTATTGTTCAGATTTCAAGATTTTTTATAATAGAAATCATCCCCGATATACCCTTTCACATAATGAACTGAAATTGTAAAGCAAAAGTTTTTTTTGTTTCTATTGTCAATCAATCCGCATGTTTGTTTTTCTTGACAAAGACCTTTAACCTGTTTTAGGTTTATGGCAAGAGGTGAAATAATGGCTAAGATCGATAATTTGAAAATGAGCAGCCTTGAGCACAGGCTTAAGGGCATTCTACCCAGAATAGGCATTCGCCCGGTAATAGACGGCCGGCTTGGCGGGGTAAGGGAATCACTGGAAAAGCAGACCATTGAAATGGCTCAATCCGCGGCCAGGCTGCTGAGTGAAAAGTTGAGACACCCCTGCGGGTTGCCGGTAGAGTGTGTTATTGCTGATGCCTGCATAGGCGGAGTGGCTGAGGCGGCTCAAACGGCTGAGAAGTTCCGCCGGGAGGGAGTAGGGGTCTCATTAACCGTTACACCCTGCTGGTGTTATGGTTCGGAAACCATGGACATGGAACCTTTAACACCCAAAGCAGTCTGGGGTTTCAACGGCACCGAACGTCCGGGCGCTGTATACTTAGCCGCAGTGCTTGCCGCTCACAATCAGAAGGGACTGCCCGCTTTCAGCATCTACGGCAGAGATGTTCAGGATTCAAGCGACACTTCAATCCCGGAGGATGTTAAAGAAAAACTGATCCACTTCAGCAGGGCGGGGCTGGCTGCTGCCTCGATGAGGGGTAATTCTTATCTCTCCATGGGTTCTGTTTCCATGGGTATTGCCGGTTCAATTGTGCAGGAGGATTTATTCCAGAGCTACCTGGGTATGAGAAATGAATATGTGGATATGTCGGAGTTTACCAGGAGGATCGATGAGGAAATCTATGATCCTGATGAGTTTAAGCGGGCATTAAAATGGGTAAAAGAGAATTGTCCTGAAGGAGAGGATAACAATCCCGTAGATATCCAGCGGAGCCGGGAACAAAAGGACAGGGACTGGGAAATTGTAATTAAAATGACCATGATTGCCCGTGATTTGATGGTAGGCAACCTGCGTCTAAAAGAAATGGGTTTTGGTGAAGAAGCCCTGGGCCATAATGCCATAGCTGCCGGCTTTCAGGGTCAGCGGCAGTGGACGGATCATTTTCCCAATGGCGATTTCATGGAGACTATCTTAAACACCTCCTTTGACTGGAATGGTATCAGGCAGCCCTATATTATGGCAACTGAGAATGACAGCCTCAATGGAGCGGCCATGCTTTTCGGCCATCTGCTTACCGGAACCGCGCAGATCTTTTCCGATGTGCGTACCTACTGGAGCCCAGAAGCCGTGTTCAGGGTAACCGGGCGGAAATTATCCGGAGTGGCTGAAAACGGCCTGATTCATCTGATTAATTCCGGTTCAGCGGCCATGGATGGAACCGGCGAACAGAGCCGGGATGGCAAGCCGGTTATCAAGCCCTTCTGGGAGGTAACAGCTGCAGAAGCGGGTAAATGTCTTGATGCCACGCTGTGGCGCGAGGCCTCTTTAGGCTATTTCCGTGGCGGCGGTTATTCATCAGACTTCTTAACCAGGGGAGGGATGGCAGTAACCATGTCCCGTATCAATCTGGTTAAAGGGTTAGGGCCGGTGCTCCAGATTGCACAGGGCTATACCGTTGACCTGGAGGAGGATGTACACAACATACTGGATAACCGTACTGACCCGACCTGGCCCACCACCTGGTTTGCTCCCGTATTAACGGGAAAAGGCGCTTTCAGGGATGTTTACTCAATAATGGCCAACTGGGGTGCAAACCACGGTGCTATTTCCTATGGGCACATCGGCGCAGATTTGATTACCCTGGCCTCTATGTTACGAATACCGGTATGCATGCATAATGTGGCGGCTGAAGCTGTTTACCGTCCCAGCGCCTGGGCCAGTTTCGGCATGGACCAGGAGGGTGCCGATTACCGGGCCTGCGCAGCATACGGCCCGCTTTACGGATAAAAAGGCTGCAGGCACAGTGATTTAGATGTGCGGCAAATCACAGGTGAAATATTTCATTCTTCATTCGGGTCAACCGGCCCGCGCATTTTCTTGATTTTGCCTCGCAACTGCTTTTCTTCTAGGCGATCTTCTATTGCACGGAAACTCGGTTTTGTTTTATGCCTTTTTTTCGGTTCAAAAGCCGCCTCACGGATGAGCTTAACCAATCTCAAGAGGGCATCCTTCCGGTTTCGTTCCTGGGTTCTGAACCGCCTGGCTTCGATTATCAGCACGCCTTCCTTAGTCAGCCTTTTATCTGCTTTTTCAATTAAACGTTTCCGCACCTCAACCGGAAGGGAGGGGGAATGAGCTGCATCAAATCGCAACTGTACAGCAGTAGAAAGTTTGTTGACGTTCTGGCCGCCCGGTCCGGATGCACGAATAAAGTCCAGCATGAGTTCCTGCTCATCTATAAAGATATTGTCCGTAATCCGTATCATAGATTATCACCAATAGCGTCATGCTTCAGACGCTTTTAAATTGAGTCGCAGATGTGGGTGGCTACATACTTGTCGCCTATTCGAAGCTTTCCTGTATTATTTTTCTTACGAGTTTTGGCTGCCATAGGGTTATTATTAACAAAAAAAGAGATTTTAACAATCGGATGAAGAAAATGGAATAGATTAAATGCACTGAAGCAGATTGAAGCTCTGGGGGCTCTAATAGAGATTATGACTCAAAAATAAAAGCTGCGAAATCCTCCACAGTTTTAAAATATGCCAGGCAGTTCTCTGTCATATATTCCCGTATCTCGGTGATGTCATGGCCCCAGCCTGCGGCCGCAACAGCCACTCCCGCAGCCCTGGACATCTGCACACCCGGCTTAAGATCATCGATAATCAGGACCTCTTCCGGGAGCAGCTGATATTTCTCAAGGATCTGCTGTGCCGGCCAGGGATTGGGTTTCCTCTTGCTGTGATCATCAACCCAGCCGTAGATAATATCGGGCATCAACGGCGCTGATGCAGAATTGCATTTGTAATCACGCCTTATAAGATCTTCCTGGGAATGGGAAACAACGGCTATCAGGCCGCCCTTTTTCCGATGGCGTTGCAGCGCCTCTAAGAAACCGGGATAGAAATGGGGGATGCGGCTGGAGGTATATGAGCGCCAGATATTGAACTCCTCCTCCAGTTCACTGCTGGTAAGGTCAAGCTCTTCTGTCAGATAGGTCATGATTCCCGGATCAAAATTGATAAGGAACCAGTCCTTTAAATCCAGCGGCGCCAGGCCGGGCCGCAGTATTTTCATGGCCTCAATATGAGCCGGATGATGGATAAAGGAGGTACTGTCAACAGCAGTGTCGTCATGATCAAGGATCAGGCATTTATATTTCAGCGGCAAAATTTAACTCCTTAAAAGGGATACTACAGGAAAATCCATGGAAATTGAAGTGGGTTAACCTGCCGCATAAAAACAGTCTCTCCCTGCAGGCTGCAAAGCCCGAGGGAAAGCCTGTTAAGAGAAATATCTAAACTCCGCCTGTTTCCTGATTCGGCGGGGATTGGTCCGGTTCATGCGGCACATCCTGTGCACCCGATTTCTCTGCATTGCAGAAGGGAGAAAAATAGCGGCGGAAGTTGTTTTTCCAGTGCTCACTAGGAGGGCGGGGATGGTGTATAGGACCAGGTTTTCCACCCAGTTTGAAGAGCATATGTGACAAAAGCACCAGTCCCCAACTCTGCCAGTAGGTAATCTCCGGCAACCCGAAGATCTCCGGCATTATCCAGTTCCAGAGCAATTTGACAAAGAGCCCGAAGAGGAAGGCCATGGCCACAGCGAAAGATATTCCGCCTATAATCATCAGGATCCATCTGAATATTCTTCCTTTTACATTTGCTCGTTCCATATTTAATCCTCCATATAATGATCTAAACTTCACTTAGAAGTCCTTTGATTTCAGTAAGCCTGTTTTGCAGAAAGCTGAGAGCGTATCGTTTACGGGAAATCAGAGTGTTCACCGAAATCCCGCTTTCCTGCGAGAGTTCTTTGAAGGTCCTGCCCTCGATTCCCTGCCTGATGATCACCCAGGCCTGGTCCGGGGGAAGTTCTTCGATACTGTTAATCAGGCTTTCAACTACCAGAGATCTAATAAAATCCTTTTCAATATCGATACCGCTGTCATGTATAAGATCTTCCACAGTAGCCTCATCTACAGCGCCAGGCAATGAAACCTCCCGCCTCTTTTTCCGGCGGTACCAGTCAATAACCCGGTTGGCTGCAACTCGGAAAAACCAGGCCGCCAGGTTTTCAACTGCATAAAGAGAGTTGGCGTCATCAAGGGCTTTCATAAAGATATCCTGCAGTATATCCTCACTGTCCTCAACACTGGAAATTCTGCGCTCAATAAAACGCTTGATGCTCCTGTAATTCTCTCTGTAGGTCTTTTTAATTTTTTCTGTCAATCAGGCAACCTCATCAGTAATTAAAGACGATAAAAAGAGGAATATATTTTAAGATAATAAAAAAAATTATAATATCCCGGAAGGATATAGCTCTTCATCTTATAAAACCGCTTTGACTTTACCAGAGTAAATTATTAATATATGAACCATGGCAAAAGTTCGTTCATTCTATTACCTTATTGACCACCTTGACGCTAATATTGCCGCAGATATTCGTTCAGCCCTGGATACTATTTCCGGAATTGAGTCAATCAATATGCGGTTAAATGAAAATATTATAGAAGTACATTCCCAGAGGGATGTTGAAGAGCAGCTCACCATGGCCTGCATTGTAGCGGGAACGACCTTTCGGACAAAGGTTAAAAAGAAAGACCTTTCCGCTTAATCAAGATAATTATTGTTCTCGTTTCCGAAATACCAGGCGGTAGAGCTTTCCAGCTCCTGCAGCCAATCGGAAACATCCTTATAATTATCTGCCAGTCTGAATTCTATATCCTTAACCAGTGGTTCGGCAAAAATTTGATCGACCATGCTCTGGGTTTCCAGTTTAAAGATCTTATCAAGAGTATAGTTCTGATAGGCTTTCACCCCGCCATAGGAAATAACAGCAAGGGCAAGAAAGGCGGCTACCCTCAAAAGCGCGCTGTACCGGACATTCCGGGAGCCGGCCGCAGCCTGAGTGGTAAAAATAGTTTCCCAGTCCGGGTCTGCCATACTCTCGATTTCGCGGTCAATCTGAAGCCGCAGTTCCGTTCCGAGGTTTTTGAGCTGGTTGTCAAAATTCTTACTCATGGCCTTTCTCCCAGAATACGTGCCAGTTTTTCCCGGCTTCTATGCAGTCCGGATTTAATGGTGCCGCTGCGCAGGCCGGTAATTTCACTGATCTCAACAATTGAAAGTTCTTCAACATATCTCATCAATACCAGAAGTTTTTCCCGCTCTTTAAGGCTGCCAAAAGCAGCCCAAAGTTTGGCAGATTCCTGCTTTTTAATGAACTCATCCACCGGATCTGCTTGAGTCTTCTTAAATATGCTGATATTTGCCTGTTCGCTGCTCCGGCGATCTTTGGTTTTCTGCCGCAGCAAGTCGATGGCTTTATTGCGGCTGAAACGGTAAAAAAAGGTGGCAAAGGAGGATTGAAAACGGAAGCTCCTGATATTCTGATAGAGGGCAAGCAGTATTTCCTGTTGAGCATCTTCCATATCATAGCGATTTCCTTTGAAAAGAACATATAGCAGCCGCCTGAGCGATGTAAGATGCCTTTCGACCAGTTGGCGAAAGGCATCATTGTTTCCAGAATCTACAAAGCTGCGAACAAGCTCAAAGTCACTATCGCTTTGATTTTGAGTCTTGTGTCTGGTTGGGTCCTGGCTCAGGTTGTTTTCTCTCTCTTGCAAAAGCTTCTTTTCTAGTCCTTATCATCTGTGTAAGTCGAGCCCATGCTTTGTCGCCGATAACCTTTCTTGCTTTTACCTCGCGGGTTATCTCTGCCAATCTTAGCTTATATTCCAGATCTAAAATAGATTTCAACCGCCTTTCAACCTGCCTTAGATCAACGTTGCTTTGAAAGAGCAGCTTTTTCAATTGGGCTCTTTCAATATCGATATCAAGCTGCGCCTCTCTTATGATTTTCTGCGCTTCTTCATAGATGCGAGTAAGCTCAGTTACCTGTTCCTGGGTTAAACCGAGTTTCTCCATGATCTGCGGATTATTAAAATCCTGAGCGAATCCGGCAGCGGCCAGGAAACCGGTAAGTAGCACGACAATAATAATCTTTCTCATAAATACAATCCTTTCTCTGATTTATTATAGTTATCTATTAGACGAAAAAAGTCCGGTTTTGGTTCCAATTTATTTTAGTTATATTATACTCATCAATAGGAAAAGAGGTTCTATGCAACAGGTTACGACCGCCGTGATAGAAAAAGATGGCAGAATTCTGCTGGCCAAAAGGAAAAAGGGCAAGTATCTGGATAATCAATGGGAACTTCCCGGGGGCAAGATAGATCCGGGCGAAACCCCTGAACAGTGCCTTAAGCGGGAGCTAAAGGAGGAGTTCACCATTGAAGCCGAAGTCGGCCCTCTTATAGGCACTGCTCACTTTGAGAACCGGGTTGTGGATCTGGAACTGCTGGTCTATAAAGTTGCGTACGTATCCGGTAATTTTAAATTGCTGGAGCATGAAGCCATTGAATGGGTATTGCCTGAAGAAATTGAATCATACGATCTGGTGGATTCGGACAGGGTGGTTGTCAGGGAGTTGATTTTCCGGCGCTTCTAGCTGATTTATCATTTCTGGTTGACAGAGTACAGCCATAGTACTAAACTTATGTATAGTATAATGGCTGAGAACATTGCTTATACAGGTATTCATCTGCGCTCCTATTTCTCGCTGGGGCAGGGCTGTCTTTCTCCTGAAGAAATCTGCCGCTTTGCCCGAAATCAGGGCTGGCCTGCTGTAGGAATGGCTGACCTGAATAATTTCTATGGACTGGTGCGTTTCTTGAATGCGGCCCGCAGGGAAGGGATAAAACCGGTGGCCGGGGTCATCCTGGCTTCCGGAGCCCGGGAGCTGGCCACTGCCTACATACGCGACCGCCGGGGGTTTGTCCATCTTGCCGAAATTATCACCAATTTGAAAAACCAGGACCCCCTGGGCAATCTTATGGAAAGGGGCTGGGCGGGGCTGGTTATACTCTCGGATAACACCTCGGTGCTGCAGCAATTACGGCGCAGCGCCGAAGACCTTTGGGTTAAGCTCACCTACGGCAGGCCCTTCAGCGGGCTGGTGCGCTTTGCCCGCATCCATAAACTGCCCCTGTGCGCGGTCAACGACGCCCTCTATATTGAAGAGGGAGATGAGTATATCTGCAACCTGCTGCGCGCTATGTCCCGCAATACCCTGCTGGAATATCTCTGCCCGGAAGAACGGGTGGGCAGATGGCACAGGGCCGTGTCGGCCGTGGAAATGGAGCGCTTCTTTTCCGCCGTGCCGGAAGCTCTGGACCGGGCCCGGGTCCTGGCCCGGGAGTCCAACGCCGGGAGTATTCTCAGTTCAAGTTACGTTTTTCCCAACTTTAACGGCAACAGCGAGCAGGAGTCCCTCAGAGAGCTCAGAGCGCTCTGTCTGGCAGGCGTGGAAAGACGCTATTCAAGCGCCACAGCAGCGGTAAAAACACGCCTTGAACATGAACTATCCATTATCAGGCAAAAAGGGTTTGCCGGCTACTTTCTGGTGGTGCACGACATTGTTTCCCGGTGTGCCCGAACCTGCGGTCGTGGGAGTTCAGCGGCCAGTATTGTTTCCTATCTGCTGGGCATAACCCATGTCGATCCTCTGCGCTACAATCTCTTTTTCGAGCGCTTCCTCAATCTGGAGCGCAGCGACCCCCCGGATATTGATGTTGATTTTCCCTGGGATGAAAGGGAGAAGGCCCTGCGCTATGTGTTTGACCGCTATTCGGGGCGGGCCGGAATGGTGGCTGATCATGTGACCTTCAGGGAACGTTCGGCACTGCGGGAGCCGGCCAAAGCACTGGGCAGCACCGAGGAGGAGATCAAAAGATTTATCTGTTTTGCCCGTCACGGCCAGGGGGATAAAATACCCGCCTATCTGGACAGGATTGCTTCCAGGATTCTCGGCTTTCCCCGCTACCTTGGCACTCATCCCGGGGGTGTGGTTATCACCCCGGGTCCGCTCACTAACTACACCCATCTTCAGCAATCCCCATTGGGATATCCGGTAATCGCCTGGGAAAAAGATGGAGCCGAAGAAGCGGGGCTGGTTAAAATAGATCTTCTGGGAAACCGCTCTCTGGCTGTATTGCGGGATACCATAGAGCTGACCAATCACAATTACCAGACCAATCTCACCTGGGAGAATTTCAATCCCTTGAAAAGCCGGGCTACCAGTGATTTTATTGCCCGGGCCCGGACCCTGGGGGTTTTTTATGGGGAATCCCCGGCAACCCGCCAGCTGTTAAAGAAAATGCAGCGGGGGGATTATGAGAACCTGATCATTGCCAGTTCAATTATCAGGCCCGCAGCCAACCGTTATATACGGGAATTTGTACGCCGGCTGCACGGAGCCGGGTATGAGCCGCTGCATCCCCTGTTGGCTGAGACCCTGCGTGAGACCTTCGGCATTATGGTTTATCAGGAGGATGTATCACGGGTAGCCATTTCTCTGGCCGGCTTTTCCCCGGGACAGGCGGACCGCCTGCGCAAAATCCTCAGCAAAAAAGATAGAAAGCTAAGATTGTCGGCAATCAGAGAGAATTTTTTTGCGGGTGGGAAAAACAGGGGCATCTCCGTCAGTATACTGGAAAGTGTGTGGAAAATGATCCTCTCCTTTGATGGTTACTCCTTTTGCAAGGCACACAGCGCCTCGTATGCTCTGGTATCCTATAAACTTGCCTATCTGAAGCTTTTTTATCCCCTGGAATTCTTTGTCTCGGTTATAAACAATGGCGGGGGTTATTACAGCAGGCAGACCTACATCAACGAGTGTCGCAGATTGGGCTTTGACATACTTATTCCGGATATAAACAAAAGTAGCAGCCGTTATACAGTTGAAAATGGCGCCATGCGCATCGGATTGGGGCAGTTAAAGGATCTGAGCGCTGAGTTTATGAAAAAGATACTCAACCAGCGCGAGCAGGGCGGGCTTTTTAAAGATTTTTTTGACTTTTTACAAAGAACCTCGCCCAGGCTTGCCGAAGCACGTATTCTCATCCGTTCGGGCAGCCTGGATTCGATTTCAGGAGGCCTTACCCGTCCCCAACTATTTTGGGCCTTTTTCCGGCTGGATAAGGGAAATACTCTTTTTCGTCACCCCCCCATTCCGCACTCTATCGGGGATTATAGTGAGTCACGTAAACTGCTGGACCAGGTGCATACTCTGGGCCTGCTGGTTTCGCTTCATCCACTTTCGCTCTTCCGCAGGAGGATTGCCCATGCGGTCATTCAGACAAAAGCGGTGTGCTTTATTTCCTCCAGAGAGATTCCCCGCCACGTAAACAGGCGGGTTACTCTGGCCGGTCTCTGGGTAACGGGAAAAGAGGTGATCACCAGGAAGAGTAAGTCCATGGTCTTTGTCAGCTTTGAAGACAGCTATTCAATTTTTGAAACCGTTTTTTTCCCCGCTTCTTTCAACCGTTTTTCCCCGCTCTTTGATGGCGGCGGCCTCTTTATCCTTTCCGGAAAAGTGGAGGAGGATTCAGGTTCTTACAGCGTAAATGTGGACAAACTTATCCGGGTTGAAACAGGGTGATAATAAAAGCAACTATAGTATCTACTGCTTGACACATTATCTGTGCGGCATTATTTTAAATTTATAATTATGGAAAAGAATCAACAAAAAGAGAAGATATACCTCTTTCATATTTTTCGAAGTGATGGGCAATCCCTGTTTCTTCACCCCCTCAGCAATCCGGATAAACTTTTTGCCCAGCTGGAGAATACCGAGGTCATAGGAAGATATGGAAGAGAACCGCGGGTAGAGGCTCTCACCCTCTTCCGTAATGAGCTTTATCGTGAAATAGAGACAGGTGTAAAGCGATGGCTGGCAGACATTCGTTTTATTCCTAAATTCCTGATTTCCGCCGCTGTTTTTATTATTAGCTATTTCTTTCTTTCATTTGTAATACGGGATCCTATTCCCATGATCGATGAGATCGCTATCTCCCTGGCTGTATCAGTGGTGCTCTATTATCTGCTCGGCAGAAGGGATATTTCTTCCGAAAAAGCTACAAAAAAACGACTTGTTTTAAGATCGGCTGTTGATAAGATCACTTTCCGCCAGAGCCCATTTGTGAAACAGGTGGAAAAGATACTGCATCAGAATGAATCAAGCACTATAAATGAAGTAATCAGGCAGATCCTGGAACCAATAGAACAAGAGCTCAGTGAATCCCAGAAAGAGGAATCTGATCACTTTATCCGGTTGTTGGAAGGTAAGTTCAATTTTAAACATATAAAAAGAAAAGAAAGGCAATTCCAGAGGTATTTAAAAGGCAGAAGTGATAAATCACTGCATATTCAAAATATAGGCAAGGCAAGAAAACTTGATTTTCCCCTTTATGCGGTATATAAAAGCCTGAAAAAAATCACTCCCAAAGTTAAATAGGTTTTTACTTTTTAATTTCCAGGCGGGTTTTCATCTCACGCTGCAGTTCCAATTCTTTTTTTGCTACCTTAATGTGATCCCTGGCCGGTGTAAATGTCGGATCGATCTCCAGGGCAATTTCCCAGAATTTTATAGCTTCAATAAGCGAACCCCTGGCATAAGACTCGAGGCCGTTTAAATAATGCTCTTCAACCTGGTTCTGTATGGCCAATCTGCCGCGATCTCCCAGGTTGAGCTTTGCTTCTACGCTGAATTTATCCATGGGGTTGAGCCGCCCGCTTAAGTCCAGATTGTAATTCACTATAAAACTTATTTTCTCCAGATCTAAAGTGCTGCCCACACTGATCCTGGGATTGTCGCCTTTAAAGCGAAAACCGCTTTGAATTGAGAGAAAGGGGGTAATGTCAATATTCATACCAGTGGCAATATCCCACTGCTCAGCCGGGTAATTTACCGGATCAAGACTTACCGGAAGATTATAATCCACTGCCAGGACCAGGGGACGGATAGGAGAAAAGGCAACACCAAAAGTGATTAGCGTGGGCAAGGGCTCATCCAGCGCCGGAAAACCGAGGTTTTTTACCACAGCGCCTACTGAAATATTCTTGCTCCTGGAAATAAAGGTTTTAAAAAGATTAAAACGGGTTAATAAGCCAACATCGATCATCGCTGCCAATGCTGATTGGTCGGGATAAATTGTGGCAGGGATATTCCGGTAGGCTATTTTTAAGTTTGAACCAACCGCCAGGCCGTAGAATTTGTAGTTTGAGAAAAAATTATAAGAGATATTGAAGGTTCCTATGCTTTCAGAAATGTAACCGCGGCTGGAACGTTCCCCCCAATCATTATATGCAGTAAAGGGAATATAGAGAAATTTACCGCCGAAACCGATACCCAGGTTGTTGAAACGCACCGTATAGATTACGCCTTCGATATTTGAATCTGCTATCCAGGCATGGTGAAGAAAAGAAAGTTCTTCATATTCCAGGGTAGAACTGCCTGAAGGGTTGGCTTCCAGAAAACCGGAATCACTGGCTACTGCAGTATAAGCAGTGCCCATACCTTCCAGGTTACCACCGATTGGTATAAGCAGGGTGGGAAAGACAGTCAGTCCGGTATTGGGGTCGGCAAATGAACCGAAGGCGCCGCTTAAGTTATAGTACAGGTTGGCTGAGTCACTCCACAGAGTGAAATTAGTGAGAAGAAGGATAAGAAGCAGTAATCTTCCCGGTTTATTCATCTACCTATTAATATATTACGTTACAATAGATTATTCCATATACTTATCGGTCTAATTTTAGTCGATAATGTGCTAAAATGGTAAATAGAAAAAAACTTCTTCTTAAGGAGGAATGTTTAGTTTGATCTGCCCGAAAAGGGCTTCGATGGTCATAGCAATCTCCCTGTTGGTCCTCATGGTCGGTTATATCAATGCAGGAGGGCAAGGGGAAAATAATACCCTGACACTTTTAGATAAAGCCAATAAGCTCATTGAAGACAAGGATTATAATGCGGCTATTATCCTGCTCACTGAGATAGCGCGGGGTGATCCCGAAGCATTTGAAGAAACAACCAACCTGATCGAAAAGATCCGTGAAATGAAAGCTGAGTACAACCTGAAGTATGAAGAGCTGATCGAGGTGCTTTTTGAGCAGAATGATCTGGAGAATGGGCTTAAGATCATAAAAGAACTGCAGGCTCTTGACCCCAGGCCCAACCAGGCGACATTAGAAGCAATTGGCCAGGCTAAAAAGGGCGCTGAACTGGTTTATAATCTTAACCGCTTTAACGGAATAATGGACAGGGCGCTAAGCCTGATAAAGGACGGCAATTTTATCGAGGCTGTGGCAGTATACATAAGCGGCTATGATCTGCATAAAGAGGATTTTGACCAGGCAGGTTATGGAAATATTATAGAGGCATCGGTTAATAAATCATTGGCCCGGCTCAGTGAGGCGGCAGAAACTTTCAGAGCCACGGCTGGAGCTTTAGGCACAGAAATAAATAATCTTGATATAGAAGTGTTCCCAGTCGACGGCCTGGATATTGCCGGGGTTGAAGAAGAGATCAGGGGCCTGCACGAGAAGCTTATTCAGATGATAGCTTTTAGTAAGACTGTTGAGGATGAAGCATCGAACTTAAAATTGCAGAACAGTCATATAAAGGAAGTCAGCCCCGAAAGCAAATATGATCTCTTTCTGCACTTTGCAGGACAGTTGGCTCTGGGACGCTATGGAAGCGAGGAGCAGGAGGGAATCGGTTCCGTAATTGAAATTATGTGGGAGGATCTTCTCTTATCCTTGAATAATAAGATTGATAGAGCAGCATCAGAGCTCTATGCCGGGGGATTGGCTGAGTACAGGAACAGCAGTTTTACAGCGGCGCAATCCGCCATGGAGGCAGCAAACAAGGTATATTCACTGGCCCTCGATTCTTATTCTTTATGGGGTTTTTATATCAAGGTTGACCCTGCAATGAGCCTTGAGGAGGCCGGCGCCACTCTTCCACAGGATAAGCTGAAATACTTTGCGGCAGCTCAGGAACGAATCAAAGAAACCCACGATTTTCCCTCTTTAATAGATACCCTAAGGGAGCTGAATAATATTGCGTTGAAAACTTTTGATACCAGAGAAGATTTCATTTCAGAAATAGAAAATCTGGACTCTTATAGAGGTGTTCTGCAAGATAGGGCAACAGACTGGAAGCTTTCTCTTAATCAGATAGATGGAATAATTAAACTTGGTTTTGACCTTGCAGAGGCAAAGAGTAGTGCAGAGAGAATGATCGGGGAAATTGAAAGCCTGATTTCCAGGTTGAATGGCGCCGAGGCAACTATCATTACCACTGCTATGGCTGCGGATGCAACCGCTGCCGGGCAGAGATATAACAGCAGCAGGGTTAAACTGGCCGAAGGAGTGGGGCTTGCCGGGGGGCGTGAAGTGGTAGTTGGAGAGAGTACCCGAATCGAAAAATATCCCAATCTGGCTTTAGGGATATTCAACCAGGTGGCAGATGAAGTATCCTTACTGGAGAAGAGCATCGAGGGGCTGCGAGCCTGGGCGGGAAGTGATAAAGCCTATATTCTGGCCAGTTATGATGTGCAGCAGCAGCTCAAACGGGTGGATCTTCTTCAAGAAAACCTGGAAGAGATGAAATTGGCTTTATTGCAGCATCAGGCGGAAGCGCAAAACAACCTGCTCTTAGCTCAAAGATTTGAGAGAGAAGGCAACCTGCGGGTGGACCAGGCACGGGCAGGCTTGCGCCAGGACAATTTTGACCGGGCCAGGGAAAACATTCAGGGGGCGCTGGAGGCCTATGACCTTTCGCTGGAATACCGCGAGGATGAGAATATACGCAGGCGTCGTGACCAGGAGCTGCCCGCCCTTTCACAGGAGATAATCGACGCCGAAAACAGTGTGGTGGTTCGACAGGTACGTACCTTGATAAACCGTGGGAGAAGCCTCTATAATAATTCCCGGTTTTTTGAGGCTGAAAGGGTGCTGCTGCAGGCTAAATCACGCTGGGCCGATACAAATCCTGAAGAAAACAGTGAGATTATGCTCTGGCTGAATTTTGTACGCACCGCGCTCCAGGCTAATTCAGGACGGGAAATTATGGAAAGTAACCCGCTTTTCAGGGAGATCAGCCAGCTTTTAAATCTGGCGGTTGAAGATTACCAGGGGGCTAAAAGCCTGCTTGAGCTTGGGAAAGTAAGAGATGCCATTGACCGGTTGGAGCGGGCAGAGGAAAAAATTGCCCGTATTCTCATTCCTTTTCCCTACAATCAGGAAGCCCGAATATTATCCTTGAGGATCGATCAATTAAAAGACAAAGATGCTTTTGCCGAAAAATTGACCCGTTATTATAATGATGCCCGGCGCAAAAGCAACACCAACCCTCAGGAGGCTTATGTGGATTTAAAGGACCTGGAGCAGATAATTCCTGATTATCCCGGGCTTAAAAACAGTATCTATGATCTGGAGATTATCCTTAAAATACGCATTCCGCCTCCTGACCCGGCAAAACTGGCTGAATCCAGAGAGCTTTTCAATAAAGCAAGGGTTATTGTAGAAAGAAATCAGCGGGAGCTTTTCACTATAGCTTTGGAACAGCTGAACAGGGCAATTGAGCTTAATCCTGATAACCAGTCTGCCATAGAGTATAAGGATAGAATTCAGATTGCCGCAGGGGAAAGAGTGCAGCCCATTCTGGGCAGTGTTGCTCAAGGTCAGTATCGCCTGGCTGAAGAAAAGTTCCTGGCAGGGAATTATTTTGAAGCTCTGGCCATAGTAGAAAAGTTACTTCAGGATGAGAAAAATAGAAATTATCCACCGCTTATAGAGTTGAAAAAAAGGATTGAAACCAGAATATAATGGGCAGTATGTCAAAAAAGAAGGCGACGGTAGTAATCTTACTCTTTTTATTTTTTGCTGCCGCCAACCTCTTTCCACAAAGCCTGTACTGGGGTGATCCGCGTGCTTTAGTTCAATCGGGAGCCAGGTTCCCGGCAGCAGCTTCCGGCGGTAATCTGTTAGCTGCGGTGTGGCAGGATTTTGTGCCGGCGGAGGAAGGGGGGGGAGAGGTATATCTCTCCCTGCTGACTTCAAAAGACAGCAAGGAATGGGAAAAGAACAGCCGATTTGCCGGCCCCTATACTTACTTCAAGCAGGAAACACCGATATTTTCTCTGGCTGTTGATCAAAAAGGCAGGATCCTGGTAGCCGTAACTTCATCTGAGAACACCACCGAAATATTTGCTTCAACAGACGGAGGCAGAAGTTTTGCCACCCTGGCCACTGTCAGGAGCAATACCACTGCGGTAGGGCCGAACATATATGTTTCAGCATCCGGCAATCTGCTCCTATTTATAACCCAGGAAACAGAGGATTTCCTCGCACTTTACTATTCGGTATCTGCTGACGGCTCTGACTGGAGCGAATTCAGAGCTTTGGTTGACAACCAGGATCTCTTTATGAATTTTCTTCCTCAACATGCTGTTCACCTGGGCAGGGATTATATTATATTCCAGGCCCTTTCCAGTGATCAGGAGCTAAACTATCAGCTCTATCTGAAAGAGAGCAGAGATGGCGGCAGGACCTGGCGGAACAACATTCCCCTTGCCTTTGACGAAAAACTGGATGGTAGATTAGAGAGAGCCTCGCTATTCTCCAACCAGCGGCCATCTCTATTATCTCTTGAAGGCAAACTGGCTATTGCCTGGGAACGCCAATACTCAAGTCAGCCGCCACAGATCTATTATGGTGAAATTGACAGAGATGGAGAATTTATTGAACCGCCTGAAAGGATCACGGATGGTTTTTCTACCTGCCATTTCCCCCGGATCATCAATTTCAGGAATCAGCTCTATCTGACCTGGTTTGATAACCGGCGCGGTGAGGATCATATTTTTATTGCGGGAAAAAAGGGATTTCGCTGGGTACATAAGGACTTGAGCAATCTAAAGGGCTCTTCCAGTTTTGCTCATCCTGTTCAGCTGGGCGGCTCTTTATACCTGTTCTGGGAGAATCGGTTACAGGAAAGTTCAAGCCTGATATATCTGGAGCCTGACCAGTATGTTGAATCACCCACACCCAGGGCTATTAACTTCGACCCGGATAGGCCTTCCCGGCAGGATGCAGTGACAGTCAGGTGGAATATTCCCCATGACTCCTCAGGTCTGGCCGGTTTCAATTATGCCTGGAGCCTGAATCCCTATGCTGCAGTGAGCAGAGAGCTTAAATTTCTCTCCGAAACCCAGAGTGTCACCCTGAATGCAGACCGGGACGGCACCTGGTATTTTCTGCTTTCAGCCAATGACTATGCCGGAAACTGGTCTGAAACGGCCAGTATTACTTTTACCCGTGATACGGTTCCACCCGCAGCGGTAGAGATAGTTCCTCCGGAAGTGGATGGAGAGGGTTTTCTGGTAGCCAACTCCTTTGCTTTCTCCTGGAAGCCGCCTGAGAATGAAGAGCTTTCCGGCTATACCTACAAGCTTAAGTTTCTTGACAGCGATACCGGTAAAATTCCTGCTCAAACAGCCGGGCTGGAACCTTTGCCGCCTGTTGTTCAGAGTATCGATACGGCTGTAAGTTATCATAATCGAGACAATGGCTTATGGTCCTTCACAGTTTCGCCAATTGATCTGGCCGGGAATGTGGGCAAGCCCTCAACCCTCATCTTCAAATTGAATAAGTATATCCCGGTTACCTATATAACCTATGTTGACTCTAAAAAGGATATTCTGGGTAATATGAATCTACTGATTTACGGCCGCGGTTTTGCTGAAGGCGGCTTGATCCGTGAGATGATCCTTGACCGTGACAGTAAAGAACCATATGACTACCGCTTTTTTACAGAAGATAATGTTTACCGGGTACGCACCGACCGCCTGATAGACCGGATTAAACTGCCGGAAATAGAAGAAGGCAGTTACCGTCTGGGAATAGTACATCCCTTAAGAGGGCTCTATTTCAGCGATTCCCGGTTGAGTTTTCAGAGCCTGGGAGCGGTAAAGTTTGGTGATTTTTCCCTTAAGTATACTTCTTCCTGGCAGCGGGCACGCAGTCCATTCTACTTCTTCACTGTGAGTGAGTTGGGCATATGGATTATCGTAATATTCCTGGCCCTGCTATTCCTGGTCGGATTGCGCAAGCTGGCCGTTTTAGTTAGCGAGGGACAGATGCTCAAGGCGGAGGTTATCTCTATTGCCCGGGGACAGCCGGGTCTTCTGAGAAAGGAAAAACGAATGAAAGAATTAAAACAAAGAGGATTCGGATTAAGGCTTAAATTCGTCATGCTAATAACAATCCTGGTTATCCTGGTAGTTGCAATGGTCTCATTGCCTTTAAGTTATTTTATGATAGAGACCCAGACCAAAAACCTGGCCGAGGGTCTCAACCAGCGGGTTAAGGTTATGTTGGGGAGTATCTCCTCAGGCGCGGAAACCTATCTACCCCTGCAGAACACTATTGAAATGGGTCTGCTTCCTGAGCAGATCTCAGCTATGGATGAAGCGCGATACGCTACCATAACTGCACAGGGAGAGGTGGATAAAGAGAAATATAATTATATATGGGGTTCCAATGATCCTGATATTTCCTTGAAAGTACTTGAGGGGGCGTTCCGGTTAAGGACATCACAGATAAAAGATCAGATAAGCCCAATAGCTGAAAAACTGGCTGAAGAAATCAACCCGCGTGCAACAGAAAAAGTAAAGGATCTACTCCCCCAATTAGAAGAGTACACATCTGAAGCAAGGCGCTACTCTCTTAGAACAGATGCGGAAGCAGCCGCTAAACTTAAAGAATTACAGGCTGCGATAATCAAATTGAATAGCCGTATCTCAACTGAACTCAAGGCAATCGGTTCAAAAATCAGCAGCTTTCCTGAGTTCGATTCCGAGCAGCTGCTGCCCCTCTATACCTTCTACAAACCTATTGTCTATCGTTCCAGGGGCGACAATATCTATTACCGGGGAATGATACGTTTGAATGTTTCCACCGAGAATATCATTCAGCAGATCGATCAATCCAGACGGGAGTTGATAGTAAGAACGGGTATGGTCGCTTTAGTGGCTGTAATTCTGGGAATTATCGGCGCAGTAATCATGGCTTCTATTACTATTACGCCTATCAAGAAACTGGCTGCCGGTGTCGCCAAAATCCGGGATACCGAGGATTACGAGGAGCTGAAAGATCATCATATCGATGTCAGTTCCCGGGACGAGATCGGCGCCCTGGCTACAACGGTAAATGATATGACCCAGGCTTTAGTTAGGGCGGCTGCTGCGAACAAGGACTTGATTTTCGGCAAAGAAGTGCAGAAGATGTTTATCCCCCTGGAAAAGGATGACGCCGGCAAAAAGGGCTCCACAGGAGGTCAGGAAGACGATAATGTAGAGATTTTCGGCTACTATGAAGGGGCCAAGGGCGTATCGGGTGATTACTTTGACTTCAAAAAGCTGGATGATGAACACTATGCGGTTATAAAGTGCGATGTCGCGGGCAAGGGTATTCCGGCGGCCCTGATAATGGTGGAGGTCGCCACCATTTTTTCCGCCTATTTCAGGAACTGGACCATCAAGGATCCCGGTTTGAAAATCGATAAGCTGGTATACCAGATAAACGATATGCTCGAAGAGAGGGGTTTTAAAGGGCGTTTCGCTGCCTTAATCGTAGCGCTCATCAATGTTAAGAGCGGCGCCGGCTACTACTGCAACGCCGGCGACAATGTTGTTCACAGCTATAATAATATGCAGGGTAAAATGATCCAGACCACACTGCCTGAAGCCCCTGCCGCCGGTGTTTTTCCCTCCATGATGGTGGAGATGCAGGCAGGATTCAAACAGGTATCCATGAAGCTGAACAAGGGTGATACCCTGCTACTCTTTACCGATGGTATTGAAGAGGCGAAACGTTATTTTCGTAACGAACAGTTCCGGATTGTTAAGTGTGATGAGCCGGGGTTGGAGGAGAATGCAGAGCATGAAGGCACGCACTTGAAGGGAAGCGACAATGAGGAGCTTGGCATTCCCAGGATTCACGATCTTCTCGATGCTATATTCAACCGGCAGAAGTACCAGTTGATAAAATATCATAACCCGATTCCGGGAGAAAAGCTCACCTTTGACTTTACCTCCTGCAGCGGTAGTGTGGAAGATGCAGTTATAGGGCTGATTGCCGTAGAAAAGATTTTCCGGCTCTACCCGAATAGCTCCGCAGGGAGCAGCCACCGGGTCGATATAGATAAAAAGATAGATGAATTCCTAAAAGATCACTTTGATCAATACTCATCCTATTTTGGCCATCCCCTGGAAACTGCTGAAGGGTCTCAGGTAAACAGCTACGCCAAAATTATGGAGGATGAACAGTATGACGACCTGACCATACTGGCTTTACGCAAGAGGTAAAGAGTGGAAAATAATATTGACGTAGTTATGCTGGCAGCGGGTGCTTCGCGGCGCATGGGAAAATGGAAAATGACCCTGCCCTTTGCCGGCAGGACCATTATCGAAAACAGTGTCTACCAGGCGCTGGCCGTGTGCAGCAGAGTGATTTTGGTGGCCGGATACCGTTGCCGGGAGCTACAGAAATTATTTGCCGCGGATAGACGGGTGAGGGTTCTTGTAAATGATGATTATAAGCGGGGAATGTTTTCCTCGGTTAAGCTGGGAACCGGAGCGGTCGGCAGCGAATGGTTTTTTCTCGGGCTCGGCGATATGCCGCTGGTAAAGCCGGATATTTACCGCTTGCTCTTAAAATATAAAGGAACAGACGCGGTAATTCCCAAATACCACGGTAAAAAGGGACATCCCCTGCTGCTGTCTCCCAGGGTAAAAGCGGCGATTCTTAATTATAAAAATGAAAGCACCCTCAGAGATGTGCTGGCGGATTTTCCCAATTTACTCATTCCGGTCGCTGCTGAGAATATTCTAATAGATATCGATAATCCTGAAGATTACGAAACTTTGCTGCACAATAATCGAGCTGAAGCCGATAGTTGAAATGTTATGAAGAGACGAGCTTTAATTTTCGGTTTAATTATTCTTTCTATAGGGATCAGCGCAGAAAACACCATCACTATCGATAATTTATACGACGATTGGGAGGCGGTTCCGGCCGTTGCATCCTTTACCTCTCTTTTTGTGCCCCCCTCGTTTACCCGGGAAAGTCTGGGAAATGATTTTGAAACCCTTTCGCTTAAGGACTCCCGCTTCTGGCAGCAGGGCGGCACCCAGCTTAACGAGGTAAAAGCCGTGGCGGATGAAGAAAATGTCTATCTCTTCATCTCAACACAGTCGGCGATTTCCGCCAACCTTTCCTGCTTTTTCTACCTGCGCGGTGAAAGACGCCAGGGAGAGGAAAATTCATTTACTCTTGAGCTTATTCCGGAACATTCCCTGAATCAAGGTCAAGTAATCCTCTGGCAGAGAGATAGGAGGCTGCCTGAATCAGCGGGCAAACTCTCTTCCAGCAGTTTTTTTCTGGAAGCAAGAATAAACAAGCAGGTTTTTTCCCCCGAGATGATCAGGGAGCTTGGAAGCAATCCCTCCATTGATCTTACTACCTGTTATTTTGATAAACAAAACAGTCTCTACGAAGAGTTCTTTTTTACAACCATCTATCTTAAGGATATCCCTCTATTCACTGAAATTAGACGTTAAAAAGAATTATCAGGACATCTCCATCCTTAACTATATAGTCTTTCCCTTCGAGCCGGAGCTTGCCGGCTTTTTTGGCCTGAGCATAGCCGCCTACCACAATAAGCTCTTCCCAGTAAATTACCTCGGCGCGGATAAAACCCTTTTCCAGATCCGAATGGATCCTGCCGGCAGCTTTAAGCGCACTTTCGCCACGGTTCAGGCTCCAGGCACGCACCTCTTTTTCGCCTGCAGTTAAGAAACTTATCAAGTTCAGGGTGGAATATAATTGTCGTAAGAAACGGTTCTTTGCCGGCTCTTCGAGATCCAGCTCTGCTAAAAAGTCCCTCTGATCTTCATCTGTGAGCTGGGCAATTTCCATTTCGAGCTGACCGCTTATAGTAAATAATGCCAGTTTAAGAGATTCAACCTCTTTTTCCAGAGGCTCAATTCCTACCGGGTTTTCACCGCTGTTGGCAATCACAATGATCGGTTTAAGGGTTAGAAAGGCGAAACCTGAAACCAGCTTCTCTTCATCAGGATTCAAAAAGCCTGGGCCGGTGTAACCCCCGGAGGAAAATTTATCCAAAAGTTTATGCAGAATCAGGTATTCTCGGCTTTTCTTTTTGCCTTCCTTGACCAACCTTTCCAGGCGCTTTTCAGCAACCTCATAATCGCTGAAAACAAGAGAATCAAGGATTGTATGAAGATCCTGAAGCGGATTGATCTCATCCAGGGTATGGGGCACACTTTCATCTAAAAATGCGCGCAGGATAATGATGATAGCCTCGCAATTCCGGAGCTCTCCCAGCACTGATCCTGCCAGTCCGCCCTGGGGAGTGAAATCCACCTGCAGGTCCTTGATCAATACCACTGCCTGACGGCTTTTTTTGGGCTTAAATATTTTATTCAATTCTTCCAATCTTGGATCGGGAACCTCCACCTCTGCCAGATTGACTCGCTTTTTCCCGCCGGTGTAACCGGAAACCTGAGCATCCTGCCCGGTCAGAGCATTGAATATAGTTGTCTTTCCTGATAGGGGCAGGCCGATAATCCCTGTTTCCATTTCAGCTCCTTATTCTAAAACCTTTTTTGTATTATAATATTTCAGGTGATATTATGAAAGCCCGTTACTTTTGTGATTCCTGCGGAGAAGAAGTGCCCGCCAATACATCCCGCTGTCCCGGATGCGGGAAAATATTTACCGCGGTTAAATGCCCTGAATGCGGATATACCGGCAAGGCTGATAATTTCAATTCCGGCTGCCCCTCCTGCGGCTACCTCATGGATAAGGGGGAATTGGATAAGGAGGAATTCAAGCCCGTTAACAAAGCGCCGCTCTTCAAACCCTTGATCTACCACCTTGCTTTATTTGCTTTAGCCTCTGTGCTGCTCTTCCTGTTGTTTCTATTTATAAAGATGTGACGGCGCCTGCCGGCTGTAATTTTTTACCCACACAGGCGGATTCGTTTAAATTACCTCGCATTATCAGCTTATTTTCTTTGTTACTGTTGGGAACCATCCCTGCGTTTTCAGACAGATGCGTACCAGCATCAGCATTACCGGTACCTCAATAAGGACCCCCACAACTGTTGCCAGGGCCGCTCCGGAGGAAAGGCCGAACAGCATAGTTGACGTGGCAATGGCGACCTCGAAATGGTTAGAGGCCCCGATCATGGCCGCAGGCGCGGCATCCCGGTAGCTGAGCCGCAACAGCCTGGCCATTCCGTAGCCTAACCAGAAGATCAGGTTTGTCTGCAGGAACAGCGGGATGGCAATCCACAGGATGGTCAGCGGGTTGGCCAGGATTACCTCCCCCTTGAATGAGAATAGCAGCACCAGGGTCAACAGGAGCGCTATGATCGTGATCGGCGTGAGTACATGCAGAAACTTCTCTTGAAACCATACCATGCCTTTAGCCCTGATAACCCAGCGGCGAGTGAGATAACCGGCAACCAGGGGTATGGCCACGTAGATGGTGATCGATAGCAGCAACGCCTGCCAGGGCACGGGTAAACGTCCCACACCCAGCAGGAAACCGCCCAGGACACCATAAAGCAACAGCATGGTCAGGGAATTGATGGCTACCATGACAAGTGTAAGACCGTCGTTGCCGCGGGCCAGATAGCCCCATACCAGGACCATGGCCGTGCAGGGAGCGATGCCCAGCAATATGCAACCTGCCAGATAACTGCGCCACAGGGGGACCTGTAGCATCTTCACTCCCTCCACCATGACTACTGTACCTGCACCGTGTGTGGCGCCTACAGGCAGGTCCAGGCCAAAGGGCATCTTGACCAGGTCCACGGCATCCGGGCCAATCAACGCGTGGAATACTGTGCCTAGAAAAAAGAGAGCGATGGCGTACATAGTGAAGGGTTTGATTGCCCAGTTTAAAAACAAGGTCAGCCCCACCGGCTTGCCGCTCTTGCCGGCCTGGACCACTTCTCCGAAATCTATTTTCACCATGATGGGGTACATCATGAAGAACAGGCAGATGGCGATGGGAATGGATACTACCGGCGCCTCACCAACATAGATTGCTATACCGTCCAGCGCACGCGCCAGGTTCGGTAGTAGCTTGCCCAGGATTATACCCACACCGATGCAGAGAACTACCCAGAGGGTAAGATACCTTTCGAAGAAACTTATTCCCTTCGGTTTGCTCGCTGCTTTATTTTTCTTCATTGTTGTGCCTCCTTTTCTTCAGTTAATATCAGGATATCAAGCCGAAAACCTTTCCTGCCAGGGTGGACATAACGATTACCAGCCCAACATAGGTCATGGTTTTCTTTGGCCCGAGCTCGCTGTTGATGACCAGGATCGAGGGAAGGGAAAGCGTGGGTCCCGCCAGCAGGAGCGCCAGCGCGGGTCCCCGGCCCATACCGGCTCCTAACAGCCCCTGCATAATCGGGACCTCTGTCAGAGTGGCGAAGTACATCAGGGCGCCGGACATGGAAGCGATGAAATTGGCGAATAGAGAGTTGCCCCCGACCAGGGAGGCAACCCACGCTTCCGGGATGAGCGCCTGATGGCCCGGTCGTCCCAGGAATAAACCCGCCACTAAAACCCCGCCGAAAAGCAGGGGCAGGATCTGGACGGCAAAGTCGCGTGTGGCTGCAACCCAGTTTTTCAGTTCCTCCCTCCGGAACCAGCGTACAAGGGCAAATAACAGAAGCAGGGCAAAGATGGCAGTGATCATATATTTGTACTTATAGATAAAATCCCAGATTGCGAGGGAGCCCTGTGAGGGCGCCCAGTTAATAAAAACCAGGATACCGATCATGGAGAGCATGTAGAGGATGTTTTGTGCCAGTGAGCGCTCCAGCTCCTCACTTCCGCTCTGGAACATGCTTTCATCAGTAAGGCGTTTTTCATCTTCTTTGCGGAAGATGAGGTGCGTAAGAAAGCCGATGATGAAAGCGAAGAGAATAGCCCCAACGGCTCGAGCTATACCGATTTTGAAGCCCAGGACTTTTGCCGTCAGAACGATAGCCAGAATGTTGATTGCCGGCCCGGAGTAGAGAAAGGAGACAGCCGGCCCCAGCCCCGCTCCTTTGCGGTAGATACCCTTGAACAGGGGTAGCACAGTGCATGAGCACACTGCCAGGATTGCCCCGGACACCGAAGCTACCGAGTAGGCCGTGATCTTCCCGGCCTTTGGCCCCAGGTACCTGATAACCGACTGCTGGTTCAAAAAAACCATTATGGCGCCGGCAATAAAAAAGGCCGGCACCAGGCATAGAAGCACGTGCTCCCGGGCATACTCGGAGAGCATAAGAAAGGCCTCGACCACAGCCCGTGAAACGCGAACATCCCCAAAGGGGACAAAATAGGCAAAGAGGAATACTACTGCAAGAATGATAAGCTTTAAGTTTATAGAGATTTTTTTCTCAGCCACAAGCCAAATCCGACTTCACGGTTTCTTTTACCTGTTGGATCAGCTCTTCGGTGATAGTGGTTTTACCCTTCTCCACCCTGTGATTGGTCATTATCTGGTGTTCGTACGGTAAGCCCAGTTTCTCGAAAATCTTCAACCCGCATGATACAGGACAGCCGTCGATTACCAGGTTCCTGTAAGCAGATCGGGCAGATTCCACAAAACCGGAAAGATTCGCGCCCATTGCGGCCAGGCAGGTTAGCTTACCAGCGCCTTCCTTGGCCAATTGACGGGCAATCTGGTCTGCCAGGTAGCCTGTATTTGCCGCCCCCGAGCAGGTATAGATTAAGGTGATGGGCTGATCCGTGCCGCAGCAGCATTCATCCATGTTAATTCCCTCCCCTCAGGATCCCGGTGATCTGATCTTTGCTAAGCACCTTGCCGGCACTTTTTACAGTTCCGTCAACAGCAAGCGCCGGGGTCAGCATTACACCCATGTTCATGATCTCGCTGAGGTCGGTAACCTTTTCCACCTCCGCCTGTATGCCTGAAACACGTAACGCTTCCAGGGTGTGCTGTTCGAGCATCTTGCATTTGGCACAACCCGTTCCCAGTATTTGAATTTTCATATTGTTTACCTCCACCTTAAGCAAATATTTCCTATTTGGCAATATAGCCAATAATTATAAATAATTCAAGTCATGTAAGAACACACTAAATACTGCTATGTACGGAACGTTGGTGAATATCATACATTTGGGGGCATGGTTTATACTGTTCTGAGGATTTCCGTCAACAAAAAATAGAGGCTTCCGGCTATCAACGAGGCTCCGCATACCCTCTTGATCCAAAGTGTTCCCCTGGATCGTTCATCCCACTTCAGGAACTGACGCACCAACTCTGAAAAAGAACCGGCCAGGATTATCACCAGGCAATGTCCGACAGCATAGGCCAGAAACAATCCGATAGAAAAAGCCATGTTGGTTACCGCAGCCTGTAACGCTATACCGATTACCGGTGCAAGGAAAGCGAACGAGCAGGGTCCGAGAGCGATTCCGAAAAGAAGCCCTAGAAGAAGCGCAGCCAATGGACCCCGGATACGGACCTTACCTAAAAGTGAGGTCTCGCCGAATGAAAGGGGTAGTACGCCTAAAAGGTAGAGCCCGAAGAGTAAAAACAGCGCCAAAGGGAAATATCGTCCGAAGCCGCCCAAGTCACCTAGTAGTTTGCCCATGAGCCCGGTAACAAGTCCGATTCCAGCGATGGTTACCAAATTTCCCAGGGCAAAGACAGAGGAGAGTACTATCGGGTTTCGGCTGGAACCATTTCTCTGGTCGTTGATAAAACCGACAATTAGAGGGATGCCGGCAAGGTGACATGGGCTTAAGAGCACACTTACGAGGCCCCACAAAAAAGCACCGAGCAATGCGAGCACCAGGGAGGCCTCGAGCATGCTGGAGATCGTAGTAAAAAGGCTGATCACTGAACACCTTTTAACCGGAGTATTTCCAATAGCTCTTCTTTGGGAAAGAATCCTTCATGACGGAAATACTCATTTCCTTCACGATCCAGGAAGACCTGTGTAGGGATTACACGGATGGCGTACTGTAGGGCATACGGTTTGCCTTGTGGGGTCCAGACATCATAGAAAACAATCTTTACTTGATCGCCGAATTCCTGTTCAATTTCCTCCATAATGATCTGCATCTTCATACAGGGGATGCATTTCACCGAGCCTAACTCGATAAAAATAACCTTGTATCCTGCTTCGAGATGTCTTTTGTCATCAGGATTAGCGGATTCCCGGCTCGTGATAGTGGTTTCCTCCTGAAGGGATAGATCCTGGGGTTCGCCCTTAGAACAGCCGACAGCCAGCATCAGCAGGCTAAGAAAAAAAATAACTTTTGAAACAGTGGTTTTAAACAACACTATAACCTCTTCTTATTACAGATTAGAATAAATTGTTTCTTATTTGGCAATATAGCCAATAATAACTCGAATTGTCAAGACTTTTTCCATTGCTCTATTTGAACGGACTTGACCGATTTGGGTAAATTTGGGAAAATAGCCAAATAATAAAAAAGGAGACCGGTTGTGACAGAAACAGAAAAATTGAGAAGCCAGGGGCGGGCAGCCATTTTGAAAGCCCTGGCTCATCCAAGCAGGATTTTTATAGTGGAAAAGCTCTCTGAAAAACCCTACTGCGTCTGCGAACTTACAGCCATGATCGGAGCCGATACTTCAACGGTTTCCAAGCACCTCTCCATTCTGAAGAATGCCGGCATAATAATCGATAAAAAGCAGGGCACTGTGGTATATTACTCTCTGGAGACCCCCTGCCTTCCGCGCTTGCTCAGCTGTGTGGAGTCTGTTATCGAGCAGAACCTGAATAAACAGCTTGCCTGCCTGGGTTCCAGCCCACTGAGAAGGGATAATGCAGAATAAATAATTGACAAATGTACGACAAAACCGTACATTAAATAAAAAATGGAAGGTTTTTAAAATGCATGAATTATCAGTAAATAAATTCAGGGCAAATATTAAAAGTTATGTTGATCAGGCCATTTCTGAACATGAACCTATTAAAGTTCGCCGTAGAGCTGGAAGAGATTTCATTGTACTTAGTGCGGAAGATTGGGAACAAGAGCAGGAAACTTTATATGTATTACAAAACTCCTCTTTAATGAAACAGATTGCCGACTCAATAGCCACTTATAATGCCGGAACCGGCTATAAGCCCACAGATAAGGAATTGAATGAGATCAATAACATTTGTGTAGTTGTGCCGCGGGCCTAAAAGAGCAGACCCAACCCCCCTCCGGTCATCAGATAAAAATTATCAATGCTTCTGAACTCGCCGGCTGCGGCCAGTGAAAGAAATAACTGGGTTCCGGGCAGGAGCAGGTGGAGTTCCGCGGCCGACTGAAAAGGCAGGTCCAGCTGAAACCCTTGTGAAAATGGTGTGGATCTGAAAGCGACAGAAAGCCCTGCAACCAGCGGCCCGCTGTCAAAGAGAATACCGCCCTTGCCGTACATCCAGACATAGGGAAAAGGCTCCTGCCCGCCGGAATCTGAGTAGGAAACCTGCAATGGCGAAATGATTATCTCCGGTGAGAGCAGTATGCTGAAGGGCGAGAGTTTCAGCCTTAGAGGAAAGCCGCCGGAGAGCCCGGTAAAGTTAGCAAAAGTATCGGTGGTTGCCTGCTGGTAGGAGAGTTTAATCAAAGCGGCCGATTCGATACCCGGATTTTGTCCGGCGGTAAAAAGGGGCGATTTTAAAGAGGCGGAGGCGTAAAACGGAATGTCCTGATAATAGCCGGCAATGAAACCGGCCAGGGCGGTGAGCTCCAGGTTGTTTTTCAGGCCCAGGCCCAGGCGCAGGCCCAGGTTCCAGGGCGCCCTGTAACTATAATCGCCGTTGTTTGCCTCAACATGGGCCAGAACCAGGGATGAGAGCTGTATATCCGGCCAGGGCAGAACTTCGGGACCGGGTGCGTAGAGCAGGCCGGAACTGCCATTCCAGAGAGAACGGTAGGTAATTATTAGTGAGCTGTCCAGGGTTATCAGAGCTTGTTCAATAAATTGGTGTGAAAGTTGGGCTGCGCCGGATTGCACAGCCTGGTCTGTAGCAGGGTCTGCGGGGGGCTCCGCCGCAAGGGCCTTCACAATTACCTGGTAGCTGCCGTCCGGCAGGATTCCACCGTCACTGCGTCTGCCGGCCCATTCAAAGGACTGCTCCCAGGTGGTAAAAGGGCCCAGAGAAAAGTTGTCAACCTCCGTTCCCGTGGATTTTTCAACAATCAGAACAGTTGCAAAACCGGGAGCAGTAACGTCAAAGGATATCCTGGTTTTACCCAGGGAGCCGAAATTAGCAGGATTAAAGGCCTTGCGGCTCAACTTAAGGGGGGATAAGTTGAATTCCGCTTTTTCCAATTTTACAGATAGAGAGGTAAGCTCTCCTTCAGTGATTTGTACAGCAGCAACATAGTCTTCATAGCCGAAGGACCGCACCATAACCTGATAACGGCCTATAGGGATCTTAATATTGCTTCCGGAGCTGATAAATTGATCACCAACGCTTATCTCCGCATTCTGCGGATCAGCTGTGATCCTGATAAAACCGGTAATGGCCTCCAGATCAGCATGATATATTAAATGATCACTGTAGTAATCAATCCAACTGGTATGTTCGTAATAGCCTTGTTTAACTATGGTCACCCGGTAACGACCGCGGCTTATTCCCTCGATCATCAGGGGGGTGGTGCCGACAAAATTATTGTTTAAATAGACAGCTGCATCTTCTGGATCGGAGAGTATTTCCAGTCCCTGTTTTTCGTCTTCAGGAGCGTTTTGTTCATCACCGCTACCTGAACTCTGGGAGCTCTCAGCTGCAACCGTATCTTCATATATAGTGCCGCTGGAAGTGGCACAGCCGGTAAAAACAGCAATGATTATAAGGAGAGAGGTGAGTTTTATCATAATTTATATTTTAATGTTTTATTCAAAAATGTCGAGTATTTGATACTAGATGAAACTCTATCTAATATTTATAATCCTCATTCTTTTTCCGGCAGCCGCAGCAGTAAGCCAGGATCAGGATGATTCAGCCGCGAAACTGCCCCGCGGCTTCCATGGAATCGAACTGGGCATGGAACTGGAGCAGGTGAAAGAACTTCTTCTAAAGGATGAGCTTTTTTATTACCGCGGAGACCCGGATGTCAGCTTTCTACCGCTGCCAAAACAGACATTGATCGAATGTCCCGGGAAGACCTATATCAGCCGTGGCTATTTCCAGTTTGAGCAGGAAAAACTATTCATAATCATCCTGGTCCTGAATATAAAGGAAGTGGATTATTTTTCCATGTTTACCACTCTAAACGAAAAATACGGTCTGCCCACTTATCTGGACCCTTCAGCTGCAGTGTGGAGCTCTGAAGAGATCAGGCTTTCATTAGAGAAGCCGCTAACCGTAAAATACATACATCTTCCGGTTTTCAACCAACTGCAAGATCAGGGCAAGGCTAAAGATAGTATCCTTGAATATTACCGGAAAGAATTCTTAAAGGAATTTTAAAATTAAGAAAAAAGCTGGGATATTGCGTATTGTTTTTTTGGCATTAATTTCTTTGCTCAACTTCGCCTGTGGTGAGCATGTTGAGCGTATTACTATTACTATTGGCGGTGAGGATTTCAGAGTAGAGGTGGCGCGTACACCGGAACAGAGGCAGAAAGGGCTCATGTTCCGTAAGAATCTTGAAGCCGGAGAGGGTATGCTCTTTGTTTTTCCAGCGGATCAGTACCTTGCCTTCTGGATGAAAGATACCCATATACCACTTTCAATTGCCTTCCTGGCAAAGAACGGGGAGATACTGCAGATAGAGGATCTGAAACCTCTCTCTCTGCGTACGGTGCGCTCCAGGCGTTCAGCCCGCTATGCTCTGGAAGTTCTGCAGGGAACATTCAGGGATTTAGATGTGGAGCCAGGTTATAAAATCGGTTTACCCACGGATTTCAGGTAAGCTGCTCCTGGTTGTCGTCGGTAAGCTCAGGAAAGAGTTCCAGGATCGGTTCCTCATTATCTTTTTCCGGTTCATTTATCAATACCTCAACCTTTTTCTCTATTCTGGAAAGCTCTTTCTCCAGCCCCCTGGAAAGCTTCATTCCCTGTTCAAATAAGGAAACAGCTTCCTCTAACGAAACATTTCCGCTTTTCAATTTTTCGGTTAATTCTTCAAGAGAGGTTAATCGTTCTTCAAAGCTCTTCATCCGGCATAATCTCCTTTACTCCGGCTGTTAAACCGCCTTTGTAGAGGCGGATCTTAAGTTCATCATCATATTTTACTTTTTCGGTGGACAAGAGTACCTCGCCTGTATGACGGTGCACAACTACAGCATAACCCCTTTTCAGGGTATCCATCGGGGAATGAGCAGCCAGCTCACTGGCGATAAGTTCGAGCCGGTGCTTTATCTGCATAATTATATTCTTCACTGTAAGCAAAAGCTCTTCTCTGATTTCATCATACTTCTGCCAGAAGGATTGAAAAAAGATACTGAAGTTATGTTCCAGATTTTCAGCGCTGTATTGACTGATCAGCAAATCTATTTTTTCAAGACGCCCGCTCATCAGGCTTAGAAGAAGGGCTTTCAGCTCCTGAACCCGGCGGCTTAGATCCACGCGTGAAGCTGTAACCATTTCTGCGGCTGCCGACGGCGTAGGAGCGCGCATGTCGGCCGCCAGATCAGTTAAGGTAATATCTATTTCATGTCCAATGGCAGAGATAACGGGGATAGTTGAATCGGCAATGGCTTTTACAACTGATTCATCGTAAAAGGGCAGCAGATCTTCAAGGGAACCGCCGCCCCTGGTAACAATAATTACTTCAGCCATTGCATACTTGTTGGCGGTGCGGATCTGAGCGGCGATAATTTCCGCAGCCGTTTCACCCTGTACCGGGGCCGGAAGCACAATCAGATTGATCCCGGCATTTCGGCGCGTCAAGACACGCAGAATATCGCGTATGGCTGCCCCGGTGGGTGAGGTTACCACAGCAACGGTTGAGGGAAACAGGGGCAGGCTTTTTTTTCTGTCGCTGTCAAAAAGCCCCATTGCGGCAAGTTTTCTCTTTCGTTCCTCAAGCCTGGCCAGAATATCTCCCTGGCCTGATCTGGTAAGGCTTTCGCAGATCAGCTGGTAATTTCCCCGCTTAGCGTACACCGATATATTACCGGTGGCTCTAACCAGAATTCCATCCGCAACCATAAAATCCAGGCGCAGCTGCCTGTTTTTGAACATTACAACAGAAATGATAGCTTCCTTATCTTTAAGACTGAAATAATAGTGACCCGTGGATGAAGGACGGAAATTGGATATTTCTCCTTCTATGGTGATATTTACAAACTGATCTTCCAGCATACTGCGGATTAATCGGGTAATCTGGGAGACTGAGTAACATTTATCAGCTTCAGCCATGGGAGTACTATAAAGATTAGAATAGCTTTGGTAAAGTAGAATCTAGGTTACAGGCGTCTTTAGGAGATGTCGATAATTGCAACATATATGAGAAATATTGTGGTGCTCAATGGAATAAAGCTCTCTCACTTTGCGTGGGAAAAGATCATTAAAAATAAAAATGCTTTACAAGCAGTGTATGATTATTCCTGTCTATTGCCGGAAGTGAAAAAGACAGTTATCCTGCTTTCCAATGAGCAGGACAGTTCCAGGATAGCTGAAAGCGGTTTAACTGATCTGCAGGCTGTGGTCAAGGAAAATTGGACGGTGGCAGGACTGCTTTCCAGTTTGCAGGAACTGGCTAATGAATATGATCATATTTTTTATCTCTTTGCAGATTGCCCCCTGCTCGATAACACTATTTCTGCAGAGATGTTTGGCAATCATATAAAATACTTTGCCGATTATACTTTTGCCGACGGCTATCCATATGGGTTGACCCCTGAAGTTATAAGATCGAAAACTATCCCCGTTCTGGCAGCTCTTGCCGCAAATGGTGAAAAGGAGCCTGGCAGAGATACGATTTTTGAACTGATAAAAAAAGATATCAATGCCTTTGATATTGAAACTGAAATATCGCCGATAGACCTGCGTATGCTAAGGGTTTCACTGGCAGCTGATTGTAAAAGGAATTTCATACTGCTTAAGCGCCTGATAGGGGCGGGGGCAAAAGACAGCCTGTCAACCTGTAATATACTGCAGGATAAAGGTGAATATCTGCGAACTCTGCCCTCATTCTTCAATATTCAGATTGTGGAAGGATGTCCGCAGCTCTGTTCATACTGTCCATATCCTCAGTTTTCTATTAAATCAACCGGAAAAAAAGGGGAAATGACACTTAGCAATTTCCGGAAGATTGTCGATCAGATCGAAGAGTTCTGCGAGGATGCGGTGATCAGCATATCTTTATGGGGAGAACCCTCTTACCACAGCTCGATTGTCGAAATTATCAGTTATGTGCAGAACAAAAAAAACCTGCGGCTTTTAATCGAAACATCAGGAATAGGCTGGCAGGAAAGCTGCTTGAGCGAGCTTAAAGAAAAAATGGACGAAAAGCAAAAGCTGCCTGTGTGGATTGTTTCTCTCGATGCCCATACGCCTGCTGTATACCGCGATTTACGGGGCGAGGGTTTTACCGAGGCAAAATTGTTTATTAAGCTGCTTAAGGATTATTTCCCGGAACGGGTTTATGTACAGGCAGTTCGAATGAAAAGCAATGAGGATGACCTGGAAATATTCTACCGTGAATGGAAGAAAATGAACGAGAAAGTGATAATCCAGAAGTATGACTCATTTTGCGGTTTGCTTCCTGACCGCAAAGTAACTGACCTTTCACCAATCAAACGCTTTCCCTGCTGGCATATTAAGCGTGATGTTAATATTCTCCTGGACTGCAGTGTTCCCCTGTGCAGAGAAGATATTTCAACCGGCCATATTCTCGGCAATGTCCTGAAACAGGGCCTGGCAGAAGTCTGGGAAAAGGGAAAAGTTTATTATTTAAACCAGCTTAAGGGAGAATATCCGGACATCTGTCAGAAATGCGATGAATACTATACCTACAACTTCTAAAAAACCTAAAATATCTTACACGGTAGTGGGCGGTACCAGGATTGATCGCCTGCGCAAGTTTTCTTTTCCCTTTACGATTATCCTGATAAACCGTGGCGGTCTTTTTTACCGGAGCGAAATGATTCTTGAGCTGCAGAATCTCAAGATGGGGGATATTATCTGTATAGAGGGACCACATATTCCCTATGATATCGAGCCGCTTTCAAGAAAATATCCGGATATACGCTTTCTTCTTTTACGGGACGAGGCATCTGTGGGAGAAAAAATCGATCTTGGTCTTGAAGAAGCGCAATCAAAACTGGTTATGATCGGTTGGAATAATACCCGGGTTATACCATCATCCATCAATAAGGCTTTTTTAGATAGAATTGAACAATCTGAAGCTATTTGCACACTCCCGCAACTTAAAAACAGCAGAGGCGAAGTTATTCCTTCCATCCAGATACCGGCATTTATCAGGAAAAAATTAAAATTACTCCCCTGGAAACCGGGTAAGACCAGGCAAAAAAGTATTGTTCCATTTGATTACTGCGGTATATATAATAAGTCAATACACATGAAGATCGGCGGCTATGATAATAGAATTAAAAACAGCTACTGGCAGAAACTTGATTATGGTTTCAGGGCTTTTCTCTGGGGAGAAAATATTTCCTATGAACCGGGTTTTCTGGTGAATTACCTGACTGAACCTCTTCTTGAAGATAATACTCCCGATGAAAGCTATAAACTATTCTATTTGAAGAACCTGGCGATCAAGCATAAAAGAGGCAGAGGAATTCTTCCCTATTCGCGTATAATGCGATATCTGCTGCGCTCCGATACCGGTTTAATCTATTCTCTAAAAGAATTTCGTGAAGTCAGAAAATGGGTGGCTTCGAATTGTTTTCAATTTAAAAAGGATGCAGCAGCTCTGGTAAATCAATGGGAACCACCAGAGTAGGGGTTTTTTTACAGGCCCGCCTCGGTTCAACCAGATTGCCACAGAAGGTACTGCTGCCGTTAAAGGGCGGTAATGTACTTCAACACGCTCTGAGATCATTGAGAAAAATCAAAGCTGATGTCTACGCTTTGCTTACCGACCATAATAGTGGTGGTGTTCTGGAGCAATATGCTGCAGAGGAGGGATTCAGCCTTTTTGTAGGCCCTGAAAATGATGTGCTGCATCGATTCACTTCAGCAGTCCGTTTTTTCAAGGTAGAGAGGGTAATCCGGGCCACAGGAGATAACCCCCTGGTTTCCTGGCGGCTGGCATCAGAAATATTAGAGCTGCATGAAAAAAAGAGAGCGGATTTGAGCCATTTTATAAACATACCCCTGGGAACCGGTGTTGAGGTTGTTGAGGCAAGTGCTTTGCTTGCCGCTGAAAATGAATCCGCCGATCCTTACGAGCACGAGCATATAACCATCTTTCTATACCGAAATCCGGAAAGGTTTACTATTTTAGAGATAGAAGGCCCGGCCGGATGCATACTCCCTGACCAGAGGGTAACACTTGATACTGATTCGGATTATCAGCTGATCAGGAATATTTACAGCGATCTCTACATTAACGAGCCGATTTCTACTTTCGATATTGTGGCCTGGTTCAAAAGGAAAAGCGCTGAATGAAAATATTAGCTGTACCGGGCTGCATGCAGGGCCAGGGCACGGGTCATCTGCAGCGCATGCTGGCCCTGGTCCTCAGACTGGGCAACGAGGCTTATATCTATCTGGATAAAGATAATATCAAAGAGCGTGGAACATCGTCTGAAGTAATCTCTTCTTTAGGCTATAGTAATGCAAATATTAAATGGATCGATTCCATTGATCATGGGGAGCGCTGGGATCTGATAATACTTGACCGCAGGCAGACAAATTTAAGTGAATTCAGAAGTTATAGTAAATTGGGCCTGGTAGCGGCAATTGATGAAGGGGGTGAGGCACGCGACTATATTCACTATCTTATTGATATCCTTCCCGGTAGAGAGTATTCACTTATAGCCAATATTACCGATATCTCACTCCTTGATCTCCCTGATATCGAATCCTCTTTCCGCTATCCGTTTAAAAAGGTATTGATCACTTTCGGTGGCGAGGACCCGGCGAACTTGAGCTCCAGCCTGCTTGATTCCCTGCTGGAAAGCAATCTATTGCACGGGAAAGATATCAATCTCGTAATTGGACCCCTTTTCAAGGAAAAAAACTGGCCTGACGGGATCAGATTAATAAGAAACTGCACTGATCTTAGCTCAATCCTGCCTGACTATGACCTGATATTTACCTCATACGGCCTGACCTGTTTTGAGGCTTTAGCTTCCGGAGCAGCGGTGATTCTCCTTAATCCAAGCCGCTATCATCAGCGCCTCTCCAGGTTCATGCGGATTCCGGAGATCGGAGTAGGCAAACCGGATAAAAAGAAGTTTATAACCCTGTTAAATAACCCTGATAGATTTGAAGGCTTGATGGAGATTAAAAAAAAGCTTTTACTCAAGCCCCGAAGAGCTCTTAAAGATATAATTCCTTCAATAAAAGCGGTCGGCAACTCCACCTGCCCGATCTGTAATAAGAAAATTAACCCGGCGGTTGCCCGTTTTCCCAACCGCACTTATTTTATCTGTTCAGCATGCAGAATATATTACCTCTTATACTTCACCAGTGAAGCCAAAAAGTATAATATCGATTACTTCACCAATGAATACAGAGAACAATACGGAAAAACCTACCTGCAGGATTTTAATAATATCAAAGCTATTGCCCATCGGCGCCTGGTTAATATAAAAAAGTTCTTGGTGCTGAAAGAAAGATACAACAGCAGCTCTTTTGAAAAACCGAAGCTTCTGGATGCGGGCTGTGCCTATGGGCCCTTCCTTTCAGCCGCAACTGAACAGGGCTTTGATGCACTGGGACTGGATATTTCTCAGGAAGCAGTCGCCTATGTTAATGTTCAACTTAAACTCAAGGCTTTTCAGGCGGATTTTGAGCAGATTAACAATTCAGCCATTCAGCCGCAGAGCCTGGATGTTTTAACCATGTGGTTTGTAATTGAGCATATTCAAAAGCTGGATGCGGCGCTTAAGCTGGTTAATAGATTACTGAAAAAGGGAGGAGTATTTGCTTTTTCCACTCCAAATGGCAGCGGTATTTCTGCTCTCAAGGATCCGAATGGCTTTTTGAAGGCTTCGCCCTCTGATCATTTTTTCATCTGGAGACCGGCAATTGTAAAAAAGATACTGGATAAATATGGCCTGGCTTTGAAAAAAATATATGTTACCGGCCATCATCCCGAGCGTTTTTTGAGGGGTGGTCAAAATAAATATCCGGGAGTGTTTCTTGCTGCGAAAATAAGGCTGATCAGTAGAATATTCGGGCTTGGTGATACTTTTGAGGCTGTTGCGGTAAAAACCAGGGAATTGATGGAAAATGAATAAGCAGAAAGTCATAATGATCCTCGGCGGCAACATAATGCAATTACCGGCTATTAGAATAGCCAAAGCCGGGGGATGGCGGGTTATTGTGGCGGCAAAGGAAATGTGCCCGGAGGCGGCAGAGCTCGCTGATCATGTTGAGTATGTTGATTTAAGGAGTGCCGGCCGGATTGCCCTGGTTGCGCGAAAATACCGCCGAAAATATGGGCTTGACGGCGTATTTACAGCGGGCACTGACTTTTCCATAACTGTTGCACAAACTGCAGAGGAGCTGGGTTTACCTGGCATTTCCTTTGAAACTGCATTTGCCGCAACCAATAAAGCCAGAATGCGCGCTGTTTTTGCCGAACACAGGCTGCCGGGTCCGCGGTTTTATGAAATTACCTCCCTTAAGAATTGCAGGGAGGCCGATAGCAACCTCTCTTTTCCCGTGGTGGTCAAACCGGTTGATAATATGGGAGCCCGCGGTGTACGAAGGGTTGATACTAAAGAAGAACTGGCCACAGCTGTAGAAGAAGCAATGGAGCATTCGGCCGCCGCCGCTGTTATTGTCGAAGAATACCTGCAGGGTGATGAATTAAGTCTGGATGCTGTTGTTTATAACGGCAAAATAACTATCTGTGGTGTTGCAGATAGAAAAATCCGCTTTTCCCCTTATTTTGTGGAGATGGGTCATACTATTCCCACAGCTATTGATGAGCAACTCACCGATCAGGTTATCAATCTATTTAAAAGGGGAATAAGGGCCCTGGGCATTAACCTGGGCGCTGCAAAGGGCGATATTAAACTCACCCCGCAGGGTCCGGTTATCGGCGAAATCGCCGCCCGTCTATCCGGCGGCTATATGTCAGGCTGGACCTATCCCTATTCCTCCGGAGTGGAGGTTACCGAAGCAGCTTTGAATATTGCCGTTGGTCTGCCACCGGGAGAATTAAGGCCCCTGGCGGGCAGAACAGCGGCAGAGAGAGCCTTTATTTCCATACCCGGTATAATTTCATCCATTGAGGGTCTTTTAGCTGCGGAGAGAGTGCAGGGCATCAGGAATATATTCTTAAGCAGAGCGCCCGGTAGTAAGGTGAATTTTCCGACAAATAATATGGAAAAATGCGGAAATATCATTTCCTGTGCCGCTGCACGCAGTAAAGCAGTGGAACTGGCTGAAAAAGCCTCTCGATCCATATTTCTGCGCCTGGCTCCGGATAACAGTGATACTGAATCATTTCTCTTCGGAGAAGAGGGGGAGAGCGCCTATTCCATAACTGAAAGGGAAAATATAAGCGCCTTGAAAGCTCTCCCCCCGTTCATTGAGCCTCAAACTGAGAAGTCATCCGGAATTGCTGTTATCTCTCTTCCCGCACTTGAAAGGGAAAAAGGCAAAGACTGGCATGAACTGCCCATATTTGAGGCTTTTCAGCGTGCTCTGGCATTAAGCGGCGCTTGCCTGCGCAAAGAAGCTGCGCCCGATAAATTAAACCTGGGCTCCCTTTTCTGGCGGGTCTTTCAGAAAGGAGGGGTTCAGGGCGCTGTTTACTTAATAGAAACCATAAACGCCCTGAAGAATAAACCTGTACAATTAAGGAATATATTAAGGAGTAAGTTGCCCTTTCAATCATGACCAGGAAAAAATACTGCCTTATATTTCTATTAAATCTCTACCTTTTCTCTCTATTCAGCGAACAGGTAGAGTTAAATGATCTTTTAAAGGAAATCAAAGCAAAAATGCGGTGGAATCCGGTGACGGAAACAGGAATCATCGAGTTTAGCCGGAATAAGTTGGTCTTCAAGCTCGGAGCTCCATGGGTATTACTTAATTATAGAGAGCTTATCCCCACCAGCGGTGTCAGCCGCGGTCATGGAACATTGCTTTTTCCCAAAGACACTGTAGAAAAGATAAAAAGCGCAGTTTATCAGGAAAAAATCAGCAGTCCAAGAGTAGCGGTAATTTTAATTGACCCGGGCCATGGGGGAAAAGACCCCGGCGCTATCGGCACTTATAAAATTGACGGTAAGACTGTGAGGATAAATGAAAAAGATATTGTCCTAAAAGCGGGATTGATGCTTCAGCAGATGCTGTCAATAAAATACCCGGATAAACGTATAATTATCAGCCGCTCAGATGATACTTATCTGAAACTCGAAGAGCGAACAGATCTGGCCAACAATATTGATCTTGAAGAACAGGAAGCAATTGTCTTTATTTCCATACATGCTAATGCATCGTTTAATAAGAAATCCAAAGGTTTCGAAGTATGGTATCTACCTCCTGAATACAGGAGAGATTTGCTTAATCCTGATTCCGTAGAAGAAGAAAATAAAGAAATCATGCCGATTTTGAATATCATGCTTGAAGAGGAATACACCATTGAGAGCGTAATCCTGGCCAAAGAGATCATGAAGGGTTTTGAAGAGGAGGTTGGCGGTATTACTGAAAATCGAGGCATTAAAGAACAATCCTGGTTCGTTGTTCGTAAAGCATATATGCCTTCAGTTCTGGTAGAGCTTGGTTTTGTTACCAATAAGGAAGAAGCTATGCTGCTGCAGGACCAGGGCTACTTGCAAAGGCTTATTCGGGGAATGTATAATGGGCTTTGCAGATTTATAGATGACTTTGAAAACACCAAGGGATTTACGGAGTAGGAATTGCCCGCAAAGTATAGATCTTCAGCCATTGTTATTGCACTTATTTTTCTCCTGGTAATATGCCTTTCAGCAGTTCAATATTTCTACTGCAAAGATAAACTGGAGAGAAGGGTTCTTTTCTTTCCAACGGTTTCATCCGCCAGGCTGGCAGGTGAAGAGAGGCTTATACCCTTGAAAGAAGGTGAAGATGCAGTACATATTCTCTTGGCTGAGCTTATTTTGGGTCCCGTTTTACCCAATCATGTCAGGATACTTCCCAAAGAGACCAGGGTCACCTCTCTGCTGTGGCGCAAAGATTCTGTTTATGTGAACTTTTCAAATCATATTCTATTTACCGGTGGGGAAGTAATTTCCTCTTATGCTGAAATTCTGTACGCTGTAGGCAATTCCATTCTATTCAATTTCCCCCGGGTGAAGCACCTGTACATTTTTATCGATGGGCAAATCCCCCGTATTGACGCTGCTAAAATTGAAGAAGTACATTTTTCAAAAGAAATACTGCAATAATTTCCTTAAGAAATGCCATATAATATAAAAAATAAGAAAAATTGTTGACAAAGATAATTCCTTACATATAATTAACTAAGAAAATATGTAATTACTTTAAAAAGGAGCAATCAATGAAAAGGTTGTGCATATTAATAGGTGTTGCGCTTCTTTTAATAAGCGTGTCGGCAGTTGCGGATAAATCCATTCTGATAGATTTTTCAACGCTGATTAAAGATGCTACCTTAGGGGATAACCAGGAAGCCACTGAGAATGCGGATACACTTATAGATTTCAGCAGTGTAGCAGGTTCTTCTTTTGATGAAGAGACCAAATCCAAAATGAAAACATCTTTGGCTTTGGACAATTGGGAAGTAATACTGGCATCTTCAGCAAGGACAGTACAGAATCAGGCTAAATCTTTGACTAAGGATTCAGTAACCAGTGAAAGCGCCAAGCCTTTTGAAGGCGAAGAAATGGCCAATAAGCATGTCATGGGTGTTCGCGTTCACTTTCCCATGGCTCCTTTCAACTCCTTCGCCATAATCCAACCGCCTTTTGAAATTCCCGCTTACGCTGTAAAAACCGAGCTTCAGGGAGACAAATTGGCGGAAGTAGAGGGAGACCTGGGAACAAAATTCGATGAAAAGGGTGTGGTAAGGAATGTGGGAGTGCTCAAAACCGTAGAAGTTACGGTATTCGGCTCCAATTTTCCAAACGGTTTCGGTATTATACTAAAAGATCAGAACGGCAAAGAACAGCACATCTTTATGGATTATCTGCAGTTTGACGGTTGGCGGAAGCTGGTCTGGAACAATCCCAATTACATAACCGAAGTACGCAACAGGGAGGTTAAAAAGTTTCCTCTCTATCCGAAGAGTGAGCCTTTCAGAAAGCTGGCAGGCATGATTATCTACCGTGATGCCGCCCAGGAAGGCGGTGATATAATCGTTTATGTAAAAGACATCAGGATTACCTATGATAAGGCTATCCTTGAACCTGTCAGAGACATCAATCATGAAGCTATCTGGGGTATTCTAAGCGCCCGCCAGGATGCGCGTAGACGAGCTGAGCTTCGACGCGTTGGCAACAAGCAGGTTGAACGTTATCTGGAAGGTCTTAAAATGCACAAGGAAACCAGCGACTAGATATAAGTATTCAATATCAATCTAAATAGAGGCCCCGCCCTATAATAAGGCGGGGCCTTATTTATTCTTGAAGTAATCGGACAGGTTCATTTTAACCCCTGTGTACAGGCGAAAAAGAAATTTATCACTGCTGGAGACTCCCAACAGCTCATCCTGCCCAAAGGTGTAAATGCTGCTTTCCAGATCAAAGGTGAATACCAGATTATCCCTAATATTCAGATCAAAGGCAGTGCCCATAATTATTGAATTTAAGGTATGTCTGGTAGTGATTGCGGTTTCTACAAAATCTCTGAACATATTTTCATAGGCGAAGCTTAACATCAGCCTGTAAGGAACATTTTTTTGAAAAATATCAGCCTGGAGAGAATAGCGGCTAACTTTGTCAATAATCCGGGGAAGGGCTGTGTTGTCGGTAAATTGTTTAGTTAGAATAGTAAATGAACAGATAGCATTAGGTACATAAAATCCAAATGCAATCTCATTTAATTCCTGGGTATAATCATCACTCTGTATAAGTGTCATTATATTGTCCGCCCTGAAGCTTAAGAAGAGGATGCCGGGAAGTGAAAGTTCCGCTGAAGTGGAAAGCCCTAATTTCGGCATGTAAGTCGAGGCGTTAAAAACACCAAGAAAGGGACCGACACCTACGTTGAAGTACTGATGTTTAAAAGAGAATAATGCATAAGAGATATTTCTCAATATTGGGTCATTATAATATCCCGCTTCCATGATAAGATTATCAGAGATTACATGATTGCCGGAAATGGCAAGACCCCAGGGAAAAGTGAGACCGTTAAAAGTTGTTTCGGTTTTTGTTCTATCATTCTTAAAGCTGATATTCTCGATCCTGAAGCCGGCGTTAATTTCCAGGGCAGCCAGAGAGGTTGAAGCTGTGAAAATAATAAATATAAGTAAAACAATCAACTTTCTCCTTTTCATCTAAAACTCCGCTTTGGCACTTAAAAAACATTCAATAAGATCGCTATAGGAATATGGCCATAATTTACCATTCACTCTTATTTCCCAGATTACCCCTGAAGTAAGAAGTTGCAGGTAGGGTGAAACTCTTATACGGAATTCACTTACGGTAGTGCCGCTGCTCTCGGTTTGGTAGGAAAAATTGCTCTCCAATCCGCCGCTGACTTTTGTTGCGGCGGTTCCGCCCAGAAGAAGGTTCAGGTTCACATCAAAGGCCTGTTCATTGGTGCTCTGCTGGTTGTAATAGCCGGGACGCCAGAAAAAAGTGGGAATAACCGAGAGAAAACCAATTTTGACACGGGGTTCAAAAAGAAGATAAAATAGACTCATATCAAATTGATCGTTAACCGGAGACCATTGTGGTATTCCAGCTTGAGCCATAAATTCAACGCTTTCCTCCGAGGCATAAAAGAGTAATCCGCCGCGATAATAACCAAGAGAGGAATCGGGAGTAGGATAGGTAGCTCCTACAAAGGTTTCAACTTTCAATTTGTTGAAATTCAATGCAAAACGAAGATCACTTGAATAATATCCGGCCTCAAAGGTTGTCGGGTCACTGTCGGAATCGATATTTGAATCCTGATATAGATAGTAAGACAGAAGCAGGGTTTCCCCCTGCGGGGTTAAATCAAATTGCAGACCTGTGCCCTTAAGGGTATGGATACCGTTATAACGGATGCCTTCAGGAAAATGCATGAGGCCGCGGTAGGCGGTTGCCACCGGATTAGCGCCAAAGTATTGCGGGAAAATATCACCTGAACAGAAGGTATCGCCTTCCCCTATAAAGTAGGAAAAACTCAGGGGCAGGCCGAAAAGCTCTCTCTGTGTTATCCTGGCCGCTTTAAAAGTAAGACCACTGGTTAAGGAGGGGGTTTCCAGACTGCTGCTGGTATAATTTAAGACCACCAGCCCTCCGAATTTATAACCGCCTTCAACAAGAAGGTCCATATCTCCTTCAGACTCAAAAGCGAAGATGCCGCCGGAATTTACTCCGCGTGTATATAATTCCAGTGAAGGGACCGTTATATTGGCTGAAAAAACTGTGCCGTTAGCAAAGATGAGAAAAGCCAAAAAAAGTATATATAATCTGTTTCGCATCAAAGTACTCCCTATAGAAACAGTTTATTACTAAGTAAATAAATATCAATCATAATAACGGCTTAATCTGATATTCTCTTAAAGATATATCTGGCCAGGGCATTCTTATTGCTCGAAGATAAAGAACCAAAATGCAGAGCAAGAAATTTAGCCTTTAATAGAATAACCACGCCTGAAATACTTAAAGCTCTGCCGCTGAGAGTAAATTCAATTTTTGCTATCTGTTTGCCGGCATGCAAAACACCTTCGGGCGGTGGATTAAACATCTCTATTGCAGCTCCGCCCATGGAAATATCGAGAATTTTCCCGGAAATCATATTGGGGTGGTTTTGCAATTTAAAATGGAGACGCAGCAGCTCATCAGGTTCAGGTTTAACCCGGATGTGTTTTCGTGAATTATTTTCAGTGTGGCCTTTGTTCTTATCGAGCAGACTTTTTAGCTGTAAGGAGGTTTTCTCTTCATCAAATGGTTTGAGCAGATAACCGATAATCCCGAACTCAACCATTTTGACCACAAATTCCTTATTGGATTGAATCGTATGCACAATAATACTGACAGCTTTTGTATCTTCCCTTTCCTTAAGCTCTTTGATTAGTTCAGTTCCCTTTAGTTCTTTGTTGTCAATATCGATAATTGCTCCGTCTATTACGGAGAGCGTTTTAAACGCCTGCAGAGCCTCATCATAAGACGAAACCGGAACGCCTTTTATTCCACAAGAGAGCAAAGTAAAGCAGAGTGAATCTCTTATTCCCGGAGATTCTTCCATTACCAGGAAGATCATACTACCTCCTAAACGGTTAAACGTTAACCGCTACTGATGATTATGTCAATAAAACAAAATCGATCACTTGACTTTCAACCTTCTTTTTATAAGATATAGATTAAGATGAGTGATTATTTAGACCCTGCCAATGAAGAACTGTTAAAGGATTTCTTTGAAGAAGCTCAAGGCCAGGTTTCGCTTCTGGAAGAAAACATCTTAGCACTGGAAAATGATCCTGAAAACAGGGAAGCTGTAGATGAAATATTCCGCGCTGCTCATACTCTCAAAGGCGGTGCCGCCACTGTTGAGATGACAGAACTTGCTGAATTTACCCACATCATTGAGGACGTTTTGGATCAGATCAGAGATGATAAACTAAAGGTAGATGACCAGGTAGTGGATACTCTTCTTAAAGCAATTGATATTACCAAGAATATGCTGGCAGAAAGACTCTCCGGCAGTGTCTACCAGGATGATACTACTACTATTGTGGATGGACTTCATTCCCTGACCTCTTCAGATAAGAGTTCTACCCTGCCGTCAGCAAAAGGTGAAAGCGCAGGTCAAGCCGCACCAGCCGGCACCGGGGATCTTACCGAGTATGAGCTGCTTGAGCTTAAAGGTGCTGCCGATCCCGGCAGTGTTATTTATCTGGTAAGAGTTTATTTTAGTGAAGATAATCCTATGAACTCTGTAGGCGGTGTCCAGGTATTTGCCGCACTCAAAGAGGTTGGTACTATCCTGCAGACCAGGCCGGATTTTAATGAACTATTGGAAGACAATTTCTTTCCGATTATCGACTATTATCTGGCCAGCATGGAAAATAAAGAGAAAATTAAATCGGTATGCAGTATTGACGAGGTTGTCAATGAGTCTGAAATCAAAGTTCTATCTATAGAAGAGAGAGCTGCTCCAGCTCCGGCTGCTGCTGCAGCAACTCCAGCTCCGGCTGAAGCTGAACCGGTTTCAGTGCAGCAGGAAATTGCCGAGCAGGAGGAAGAGAAAAAAACTGCTACAGCAAAAAAAGCTTCAGCATATGGATCTGTATTGAGAGTGGACAGCAGCCGGATTGATGTTCTTCTGAATTTAGTAAGTGAGACAATAATTACCAAAGCCACTTTTAATCTAATAAGCGATAAGTTCAGTGAGATACTTAAAAGTTTTCAGCAATCAGAAATACTCTTTCGGGAAAAAATGACTGACTTGTTTAATTCTCTACCTGATAATCCGGTTGATAATGGCAATGGGGATTCAGTTGGCAATCTTAAAAGAATGGCAACCGAACGTTCCGAAGATATATTGAATATTTTTAATCTATTCCACGGTAATCTGAAAGAAAATGTAAATAAATTCCGCAATACAGCTCAGAGCCTGGGCAGAATAACTTCTGATCTGCAAGAGGGGGTTATGCAGATCCGTATGGTGCCTATTTCCCAGCTATTTTCACGTTTTCCGCGCTTGGTTAGAGACCTGGCCCGTAACCTGGAGAAGGATGTCAAATTGATCATTCAAGGTGAAGATACTGAGCTTGACAAATCGCTTGTTGAGGACCTGGTTGATCCTTTAGTTCACTGTGTGCGCAATTCTCTTGATCATGGAATAGAAACACCCGAGGAGCGAATTAAAGCGGGGAAAGATACCCTGGGGAAAATAGAACTTAGTGCCCATAATGAAGGCAATCTAATTGTAATTAAGATATCTGACGACGGTAAGGGAATTGATGTTAATTCAATCCGCCGGAAAGCTGTAGAACGGGGCATAATTCATCCCAATAAAAATTTAAGTGACATTGAGGCTTTTAATCTTATATTTGAAGCAGGATTTTCAACAGCAAGTCAAATTACCAATGTTTCGGGACGGGGTGTAGGGCTGAATGTAGTAAAAAAACAGGTTGAGAAGCTAAATGGCAGTGTCAGTATATGGTCTGAAGCGGGAAAGGGAAGCGCCTTTACCATTAAATTACCTTTAACTCTGGCTATTATTCAGGGAATGCTGGTACGCGTAGGAAAAGAGATATATGCAATACCGGTGTCATCGGTAATAGAGAGCCTGCGTATAAAAACTTCAGACATTAAAATGCTTGATCATTATGAAGTATTTGATCTGCGCGATGATGTTCTTTCCCTGATCCGCCTTGACAGGCTCTTTCAGATAGAAACTGAAAAAAAAGGGAATTATCATTTTATCATAGTTGTCGGTACTGAAGATAAAAAGGTAGGTTTAATGATTGATTCCCTTATTGGTGAAGAAGATGTGGTTATAAAGCCGCTTAAGGATAGATATACAAGCTCTCCGGGCATTGCAGGAGCAACTATACTGGGTGATGGTACTGTTTCTCTTATCCTGGATGTGGGCCAACTTCTAGATTATGGATTGAAAAGCGGAATGGATGAGCGCAAAGAAAGAGAGATGGCCTTTCGCTGACCTATATAAAGCAGGGATTATCCCTGCTATAAGTGAAAGCTAAGGAAGGACTTTATGGATACGGCTGTTAATCAGACAGCATTAGCAGAAGCCGGGGATCTGCAGCAGAAAATCGACTTTAGAATGGTAACCTTCCGCCTTGGGGGAAAGGATTACGGCATTGATATAATGAAGGTAAAAGAAATCCTGAAGGGAAATTATTTTACCTTTGTCCCCAATACTCTCCCCTATGTAGCAGGTGTTTATAACCTGCGGGGGGATATTATCCCCATTATTGACTTGAGAAAGATGTTCTATCTTCCCGGGGATGTAAAAACAGACAAAGCTCAAGAAGAAGTAATCATATTGCGTCTGGCTGATGATCTTATATTGGGTATAATTGTTGATTCAATTAACAAAGTGCAGGGTATAGTTTCAGACACCATACAACCTCCGCATCCGCTCTTCGGGGACATTAATATTAAATATATAGCCGGAGTAGTTGAACATGAGAAACACTTGTTTATTATTCTCGATGTAGAGCGAATTTTCAGTGAAACCACGGAACCCTTTGAGCAAGTACAGCCCCCAGAGGGAAAAGAGAAGAAGGGCGGAGTCAAGAAAGCTGCTGTACAGGAAGTGAATTACAATTTTGTTGTTGAAACTCTGCGTACCTTCAAATCTTTTTATGTGTCAGATTTAAACCGAAAATGGGTTGAAACTCGTTTCAAAGAATGGAAAACATTTCGGGAAGATGAGAATAAACCAATCCAGCTTACTGATCCTGAAGATGCGGGGCAATATCTTGAAAATTATTTCTCACCTTATACAAACAGGTTGTGGGGGGCGGATTATAAAGAAAATTTATTGAAACTGATGCCGGATACTTCGGAGGGTATGTTTAACGTTTGGAATCCCGGCTGCGGACGCGGTTTTGAATCTTTCTCAATAGCTTCTATAATCAGGATAAAATATCCCGAGTCACCCTTTAAAATATGGTCCAGCGATAATGATTTACTCAGCATTTCAGCTGCTCCTAATCTACAGCTGGATAGAAATGAAATACCTGACTACTTCTTTGATGCTCAACTAATAGTTGAGCAGGATAAAGGATGTAAATTTATTGATGCTGTCAAGGATAATATTATTTTCGAATATCATGATCTAACTCATAAAAATGAATTCCCAAAACTCGATCTGATAGTCGCCCGTGATATCCTCTCTTTTTTCAACCTTTCTCTACAGGATAATCTGCTCGTTGATTTCAGGGAACATCTTAAAGAGGGGGGCATCCTGATTTTAGGGATCAATGAGGAAATTAGCGAAAATGGCTGGTATCGTCTTGAAGAAGGAAATATCATAGCTTATAAAAAGGAAAAAACCTAATAGTTATAACCAGGGAGGTAAATTTACTTAATGAGAGTTGAATACATAAACCCATTTGTTGAATCTGCATTTAATGTTTTGAAGGAAGTTGTAGGCAGTGAGCTTACCAGGGGGGACTTATATTTGAAGTCTACAACACACCCTGTGCTTGGTATTACTGTTATTGTGGGGCTGGCGGGTGATGTTGAAGGTAGTGTTCTTATCGATATGTCCAGAGAAACCGCTCTGGCTGTTGCTTCGGTAATGAATGATGAAGAATTATCGGATTTTGATGATCTGGCAAAAGCGACAATCAGTGAATTGGCAAATATGATTACCGCTCAGGCTGTTACTAAACTCTACGATTTAGGCTTCAAGTTCGATTTGACGCCGCCGTCGATGATTACAGGTCAAAATCTTGAAGTTTCGAATGCGGGAGTTGAGTGCCTTATTGTACCGATCGATATGCCCCAGGGTAAGATAGAGATAAACGTGGCTATCCGCGAGAGAGGCTAGGAGTAACATTTATGAAAACAAAATCTGATTTTCCAAGTATTAATGAAAGACCCCCGGAGGGATTAAAAGGAGATGGCTCTGCTTTCAGTGTTCTAATTGTGGACGATTCCATGTTTGTTGCCAAGCAAATTAGTCAAATATTAACTTCCGAGGGTTTCAATATTGCCGGTACCGCTTTTGATGGTGAAGAAGGGTTGGAAAAATATAAAGAGATCTATCCTAATATCGACCTGGTGACTATGGATATTACCATGCCAAAAATGGATGGTGTGACTGCCTTAACCAAGATATTGGAATTTGATAAAGACGCCAAGGTCATAATGATAAGCGCCCTTGGTAAGCAGGATCTGGTAAAGAAATCCCTGATGCTCGGAGCTAAGAATTATATTGTAAAGCCTCTTGATCGTAAAAGGGTATTGGAAAGGATAGTTTCAGTACTCAAACGATAGAACGCCAGCTTCAATGGAACGGCTTCAGCTATATTGACAAAAGAGGTAATTTATTCTATTTAAGTAATCATGGGCGGCTAGCTCAGCTGGTTAGAGTACGTGCTCGACACGCACGGGGTCGCTGGTTCGATTCCAGTGCCGCCCAAAAAAAGGGGTTCCAGTTGGGGAACCCCTTTTTTAATAATCTCACTTATAAATTGGAGAGGACTTACTCGAAATGGTTTTTATTATATACTAACCATATGGAGATTGAAGAGAAAAATAAAAGAAATATACCTGAGAAACTGAAAAGTTCCTATTATTTTAATTTTGCTGAACATAATTTTATCCACCAGGAGTTATTTTCTGATAAATATTATGGAACTGTAATTCAAGTTATTGCCGGTATAGCTGATTACTGTAGAAAATGGCTGGCTGAAGAATCCTCTTCCGGCGGCGGGTATAGATCCATCACTCCTCCGCGTAACTCGCTGGTTCATGGCCGCTTTGAGGTATCTGCGCGGGAGGAGGTAACTTTTTTGCCAGGTAGCATAATTGGACCTGAAAATGGCGAACCGGGCAGATTGGTTATCAGCAAAGGGGCGCAGGTAATAGGAGCTGCTCTTTTCCTTGATAGGGGAGATATCTTTATAGGTGAAAACACTACTCTGCAGCCCGGGAGCTGTCTGAAAGGACCTGTTATAATAGGTGCGGAAAATGACATCCGGCCGGGATGCTTTTTCAGGGGAGATGTTATAAGCGGCACCGGCTGTATTTTAGGCTGTGAAGCAAAAAATGCTGTGTTTCTGGATTATGCTGATTTTCCCCACCCCTCTTATGTCGGCGATAGTCTGCTCGGCTTCGCTACTCATTTCGGCAACCAGGTGACTGCCGCGAATTTCGGCATATTTTCAAGTATGCTGCCTGTTGCTAAACAAAAGAACATAATAGTCAAGGTTGATGATGAAAAACATGATACGGGTCTCAAGAAGCTGGGCCTTGTGCTGGGCGATTACTCACAGGTGGGCTGCAGCTCCGTTACTGATCCCGGTACTTTCCTCGGGCCCCGAACCCTGGTTTATTCATTAACCAGGCTGCAAAGGGGTTTTTACGGTCCCAATCAGATTATAAAAAATAAACCTCTGGAAAAAGGCATTTTAGAGATAAGTCCTTTGATGGATCCAGAGCTATAATCGCAATATTCCAATCAAAGAGCGTCTTCAACTTGTATATTTTTTTTAATTAGTGCAAAATCTATTGTGTTGGATTTTTGCTTTAAGGAGTTCGGTTGTGGATGTAATCTGTGCTGGGAAACAAAGATACATTGATTTACGTTCAGACACGGTTACCCTGCCTACCCCTGAAATGAGGAAGGCGATATTCGAAGCTGAGGTCGGGGACGATGTGCTTCAGGAAGATCCGAGCATAAATTCTCTGGAAAATTATACTGCCCGGTTGCTTGGTAAAGAAGCTGCATTATTTGTACCTTCCGGTACCTTTGCCAACCAACTGGCAATTTTCACTCATTGCCGTCGCAGTGATGAGGTTGTACTTTCCGAACATTCTCATGTTGTCCAGCATGAAGCCGGAGCCTCTGCGGTTATAGCCGCCGTGCAGTTGCGCACTTTTGGGCCGGTTTTGAGCTACCCTGAATGGCCGGAAATTGAATCACGTCTGCGAAAAGGTAAAAACATCCATTACCCGCATACCGGTTTAATTGTATTGGAAAATGCACTCTCTGATGGGGAGGTTATGCCCCTGGAAGAAATGGAGCACATATACAGAGAAGCCTCCGGTTTAAAGATTCCGGTTCATCTTGACGGCGCCCGTATTTTTAACGCTGCCGCTTACCTGGGCGTGGAGGCCCGTAATATCGCCGCTTTTACAGATTCCGTAATGTTCTGTCTTTCCAAGGGGCTTTGCGCGCCCGTAGGTTCGCTGCTGGCCGGCAGGCAGGATTTTATTGACCAGGCTCGCCGTAATAGGAAAATTATGGGCGGCGGCATGCGCCAGGCGGGCTTTTTAGCGGCTGCCGGTCTGGTAGCACTTAAGACAATTGTTCCTACTCTAGGCGAGGACCACCGGAAAGCAGAAATCCTGGCCGCTCTTTTAACATCTGGTGGTCTGGTGGAAATGAAACCATCACGTGTAAAGATAAATATGTTTTTTATTCGTTTTACAGAAGATAAATATTTAGGATTGGAGAATCGGTTTGTTGAAATCCTTAAGAAACATGGAATCCTGACCTATCCTCCTGAGGATGGCTGGATCCGTTTTGTTACTCACCACGATGTCACTTTTAAGGATATGGAAGTAATTGAGCAGAAAATAACTCGAATATTCGCAGATCTTTCTTCTTAATTTTCTAATGCCGGAATTACCAGAAGTTGAAACAATAGCCCGCGGGCTTACTAATAACCTTGTAAACAAACGAATTGAACCCATTACTGTGCTTTTTGTCAGAGGTAATGGCGATTTTCATGGCTGGAGCTTGATATTGACAAATGAAAACGGGGGAATTAGGATTAAATTTGAAACTCGGTGTTATGGTAGCTTCATTTCACCAGGGAGTACGTAGAAATGCCTTCAACTGACACGATATTTGCACTGCTCAAACAGTTTGCCATGAAAAAGAAAAACTCAAAGCTGGATTTTGTTGAGTTTATTGCCTTCTGTCAGAAATATGCTGAAAAGTTTGGCGACAAGGATAAGGAGATAGAGCGTTTGCGCAGTCAAACGGGCGGCGAAATAGTTGAGCAATTGAATAAGCTTGCAGCTCAAGGTAAGGTTACCCTGCAGAGTGATCAGCAAAGTATTACCACAATAGATATCCCCTTTTATTTTGCGGATGCCATTCAAAGGGCTTATAAAAAATATGAAGAAAACCCGGAGCTTCCTTTTCCCACTGAAGAGAGTCTGGGGTTAACCCTGCCGGTAACTTCAGTTACTGCAATTAATATTAAGTCTGATTTAGTATCTTTATTAGTTAAAAAGGATATAACAGATACCGGTATTATTCGCCTGCTCTTTCCGGAAGACATCAGCAGCCTGATAATTACCGCCGGATTATTATCACATAAAATGCTGGAATATTCGGTGCAAAAAATAAAAATCTATCTGAATTACCAGAAAAACGCAGCCTATATGCAGCAGAAGCTGAGAGCAATCTTTAAGCAGAGAGACCTGGCCATAAAAGAGCTTTATAATAAAGTGATCGCCCGACCCGGGCAGGCTGCCAGCTCAATTACGGAACCCACTGATTTTTCTTTTCGTTTCTGGGCACATCTGGCCAGTTTAATAATTCAGGAATTTAGAGTAAAAGATAATATACCGGCCGAAGAACAGAGTATCTGTCAGGCCGCTTATCTGCTTGGCTTTTATAATGTTCACTATCAGAGAATCGCCCAAAAAAAGAAAGAAAGCGAAACAGCCCTGCGCTATTTAGAATTGCGACTGCGGAAACAGCCATATTTCTTTTCCATGACTGACATTTACAATCTAAAAGATCCAAAGGGGATACTGCTAACCAGGAAATATTCAAAAGAGACACTGCATGATTTTCTTGAGCAAAAGCTGCATATTAATGAAGGTCAAAATCTTCCTGAATTCATCAGACTCAAAACTGAAAACAAAAAACAGTATTATATCCATAAGGAAGTCTTGCTTCCCCTTTGCCTTAAGAAGATCTATGAAACTGCCAGAGAATATAAAGAGAGATATGTAGAAGAGTGGACGCTTCTGCTGAAGGAGTTTAAGAAATCTGAAATCATGACCGATGATATGGCTTTTCTCCATGATCTGGAGACCAGGTTGAAATCAGAAGATACCCTGCTGCACGCATTATTGAGTTTTGATATCCTCTTCCTGGCGCTCGAAGAAGCGGAGATAAGCTATGAAGTTGCCCAGGAAGCAGAACGTTTGTTTGATAAAAAACACCGCTCCCTGGCGCCTTTGGATAAGATCCTGGGATTGGAGCGAAAAGCCTTATTGGCTGAAGCCAGAATGCATTTACCCATCTGGGAAGCTTTTCCCATTATTAAATACTTTGTAGCCTTTTTCAAAAGGCTTTTTAAGGGAAAATCAAGGGACAGAGCTGCCGGTCAAAGGGTTCTTACCACTGCTCACGGCGCCTCACAAGCGGCAACAGACAAAATAAGTGATACAAAGGGCAGGCAGGTTAAAACAGAGACGCCCTTGAAAGAGAGCAGGGGAGGAATATCTGTTAAAAAGTCTCCTTCGACCAAAGCACAACTGGCAGCCTATCGTAAAGCAGTGGCCGGACTTAAAGAGCATTTTGTGGGCAAGGGACTTACCTTGGAACAGAAGCTCACTGATCTTTCGGTAAAATGGAATCCTCTTTACGACGCACGGGCTAAAGAAAATCTTGTAGAAGATGTAAATTCTATGATCAGAGATTACCTTCGCTTACTGAAAAGAGGATTCAAAGTACAGCCGCCGGATGTACAGCGTATTCAGAATCTCGCAAAGACATTAGCGCAAAACAAGTCATTTAATAAGATCAAGAAAAAAGAATATCTTTTTAGATATATTGAAATATATATGATAAAATTATTAAGCGAGAGCTAAAATTGGCCGGATAAATATTCTGTTAACTAAATTTGCGCTTTTTTACTTTTTATAATTAAATAAAAATCAGGAATAGAAAAGGGGAAATACATCTGTTATGCGTTACAAGTATCTATACACTACTGATATACTCTCACTTATTTTTGCGCTCCTTTTTGCATTCCTTTCACTACTGAATCTTGGCAAGGTGGAAATTAATGTTGCCGGGATCACTTTAGACAGGGAGCTTTTTATCAGCTTAATTTTTGTAATTATTATCTTCGCTCTGCTGGCTCTTTTTAAGGCAACAAATCATCGTAAAAATAGAATTATTCATTTCATACGATTATTTTATCCTCAGTTGCTGTACATTCTTTTTTTCGGTGAAGCAATTCTTCTGTCACAGCTTTTCTATAATAATTACTCATTCGACTGGTTTTTTTCACAAATTGATTTTATGCTTTTCAACTCACAGCCCTCAATAATTTTTCATCAGCTTGTTCCCAATACCCCATTAATAACCGAACTGGTTTTTTTCAGTTACTTCTTTTATTTCCCGCTTATCTGTACGGGCTGGTGGCTTTTATACCTGCAGGGGAGAATGAAAGAGGCGGTCAAAGCTTTTTCAATAACAACAATATCTTTTTATATTTTGTTTTTTGTCTTCATTTTTTTCCCGGTAAAAGGACCAAAGTATTTTTTCCCATATTTAAACAACATCTGGTATAATAATTTTGAGGGCTTTTTTTTCACCGCTTTTATGCGTAGTCTGTTTAATCACATGAATCTGGGGGGAGCCGCCTTTCCATCTTCTCATGTTGCTCTTTCGCTTGTTGCCATATTATTAAACCGCCGCTATAACTGGCCCCTGGCATTAGTCTTTATTGCGCCGACAATCCTGTTATTCTTTTCAACAGTATTCATCTATGCTCATTATGTTGTAGATGTGATCGGCGGCATAATCAGCGGCATTCTTCTCTATAACCTGGTGCCGAAACTTTACAGGCTTTGCCGTCCCTGTTTTTCAAAATTGGATTATCTAATCGGAAGAATATTCCATTTAAGCCCGCTGGCTGATTTATCATTAATAAAAACACTTGACAGCAGCACCGGGTAATCCGTTAACCTGTATAGAGAGGAGAAAAACTAAAAACAATGAATGAAATCAAGATCATACCGGTGCGAAGCAAAAAAGAACGAATGCAGTTCATTAAAATGGTCTGGCCGCTCTACCTGCATGACAATCATTGGGTTGCTCCCATAATAGCAGATCAGAAAGTTTTTTTAGATCCAGGGCGTGGTGTTTTTTTTGATCATGGAGAAGCGGAGCTTTTTATGGCCCTGCGCAACAATCGTATTGTCGGCCGTATATCAGCTCATGTGAATTTCCTCTATGACCGGTTATACGATAACGAAAAAGGCTTCTTCGGCTTTTTTGAGTGTGAAAACAGGCAGGAGACTGCTGAGGCTTTGTTTCAGGGGGCCTCAGAGTATCTGCGCAGCAAGGGACGAAAGAAAATTGAGGGTCCCCTAAGCTTTAGCATATATGACGAAATAGGGATCCTGGTAGATGGTTTTGACAGCGATCCCTATGTTATGCTTACCCATAATCCTTCCTATTACCAGGAGCTTATTACTAATGCCGGCTTTGAAAAAGAGATTGACTGGTATGCTTACCGGGGCTATACCGATTCACCGCTTAATGAAAAGCTTTTCCGTGCCCGGGACAGAGTTATAAAGACTCAAGGTTTCCGACTGCGAAATATGGATATGAAATATGCTGATCGGGAAAGGAGAATACTGAAAGAACTCTTTGATTCCGCCTGGAGTAAGAACTGGGGCCATGTTCCCTGGACTGAGCGTGAATATAAGCGCCTGGTCCATGAAGTAACCAGAATGGCTATTCCTGAGCTCTCCTACTTTGCCGAGGTGGAGGGCAAGCCTGTTGGTTTTGCTCTTTCCATTTATGACGTAAATGAGGCGGTGAAAAAAATAAATGGCCGGTTATTCCCTTTCGGGTTTATCAAACTGCTGACGAGCTTTAAAAAGACCGACCGCTTTCGCCAGATACTGATGGGAGTAAAGGAAGAATACCGCAACCGCGGTATTGAGATTACCTTTTACACCAGGTTTGCCGAGAGAGCCCATAAGCTTGGGTTTAGAGAGGTGGAGATGTCGTTAATAGTGGAAAACAACACACCCATGCGCAGCTCTCTTAAGCATCTGCCTGTGGATATCTATAAAACCTATCGAATCTATTCAAAGGGAATAAGTTGAAAGAGCAGGTTGACCTTATCCGCGAAGCCTTTGGTTATATCCACCGTTTCCAGGGAAAAACCTTTGTTATTAAGATCGACTACTCGATTATCAGCCATCCCATTTTTCCTATTCTGGTGAAAGACCTGGTGCATTTACAGAAAATGGGAATCAGGATTGTACTCATTCCCGGAGCCAAAGAGCGAATCGATGAGATACTGAGCCAATATGGTATTACCTGGAAGAGTGCGGCGAATATCAGGATTTCAACGCCCGAGGCGATCCCTTTTATCAAAATGGCCGCGTTTGATGTTGCCAATAAAATAATGACCCTGTTGGCAGAGAATAAAATCAATGCAGTAATCGGCAACTGGGTGCGAGCGCGCAGCCTGGGGGTGCGTGACGGGGTTGATTTTCAAAGCACCGGTACTGTAGAAAAGATTGAGCTCAATTTAATACACAAAGTTCTGGCTGAAGGGTTGATTCCTATTTTTCCCTGTATAGGGTGGAGCAGCACCGGCAACCCCTACAATATATCCTCTAATGAGCTCGCCGCCATACTGAGCCGTGAGCTGCAAGCGGCCAAACTCTTTTTTATTACGGAATTCGGAGGTATCTTTAAAAAGGAGTACAAAACCCCTGACAATATCACAATTTCTGAAGAGGGCCTTCTTTCCAGGCTGAACCTGCGCGAAGCTGAGGAATTTCTGAAGTTGAACGCCGGTGATGAGCAGAAGAGCGGTTTGGAAGTTGTTGCTCTGGCCCTTGAAGCCTGCCGGGGAGGTGTCAACCGGGCCCATATTGTTGATGGTCGCATTGAAGGTGTAATCCTGGAAGAAATATTTTCCAACTTAGGCTCCGGCACCATGATCTACTCCAACCAGTATGAAAATATACGATCAATGGAGCCTGGGGATACTCCCCAGGTGCTGCGTTTAATGCAGCCCTTTTTTGAAAAAGGACTGCTTCTGCCGCGCAGCGAGCAAGATATGCTGGCTGACTGCGGTGATTATGTGCTCTATGAAGTTGACGGCACAATTCACGGCTGCGGCGCTCTTCACATCCATCCGCAAGGGCAGGGCGAGGTTGCCGGTATAGCGGTGGATAACAAATATGCCCACCTGGGAATCGGTAATAAAATTGTTGCCTTTCTGCTCGAAAAGGCACGCCGGCTTGGCCTGACACGCATTTTTGCGCTGACCACCCAGGCCTCTGACTGGTTTCTGCAGCTGGGATTCGAACAGGGTGAAGTAAAAGAGCTGCCTGAAAAAAAGAGAGAACTCTACGACCGCAGCCGCAATTCAAGGATTTTAATCTATAACTTCCCGGAATGATGAAACGCCAAAAGTCTTTATAGACGTCAGGTTGGCAACTCGGTGCCCTTATTTATAATATCAACATACTTCGAATATCCATAGAATCGGATGCGTTTCCGGCCAGTCAATTCACGGACAATGCCAATACCCTCAGCAGGGCTGCTATTGGATACGATAGGTCAAGGATATCCAGGGTAAGGGGATAAAAGGTTCACCTCCTCCCCCTAAACCGCTGATCCCCTCCCGGCTGATCTCCATGGGAAGTATAGCCCCGATGTCCCAACTGAAGCGGCTCCCGGCAATACGAAAAACCAGACCAAAAAACGCATAACTAGGGATAGGGTCCCACTGATTGTCGCGCTTTGCCCAAATGATCCAGTTTTCAGTGACCAAAGCCGTGGTTGCGGTAAGCACGATTTTCCTGGCCAGGGCGGCCAAAAATCCCAAGGTATCGAAACCGGTCGCAGTGCTGAAGGAGAAGGCTGCGGCGGTACCTGCAGTGAAGTTGCTGTTTGGTTCTCCCCAGGAGGAGATGAGATAGGGCATCAGCATACCGGAAACCGGGGCTCCGGTGTCACCGACCCACTCTATCCCGGCAAAGGATCCGGATGTAACGGCAAAGGATTCAGTAATGCAGAGAATAAACCTGCCGCTTAGCACAGCACCTAATGGGCTGATACCACCCCAGAGAGAGATATTCTTGCTCAACCCGTAGCTCGAAGTAATGACCAAACCCTCCTGATCACAAACATGAAATTCCCCCTGTTCCATGGCAAAGGCGGTCGGCATGAAGATCAGTCGATTGGAGGCGGAATCCTGGAAGAAGGCTTTGTTCCGCTTAATCGCTTCCAGTTCCTGGTACTTCTCTATGGCCTCTCTGCTTATCTGAATAATCTGGCCATCGCTTTCAATAAGCTCCACCCGGTTCTCAGTCACTGAAAGCAGGATTCCCTGGAAGTTTCCTCCCCCAGAGGTCTCCAGCCTTACCGGCCTTCCGAGCAGCTCCTCCAAGGCAATCGGAGAAGAACCCTCCGCCCAGACCGGGGGACCGAACATCGGGAAGATGAGTAATACGGAGAAGATCAAAAACCAAACGTTGCCCTGAGTCAATTTTTGGGTGGTGCCAAAAGCACCCATGGTTTTATTACCTCCACACTCAATTCTAATATTCTCCATGGGTGGATGCAAGTAATTCTATATTGGGCCACATTTTCTCCAAACAGAGAACGGACGTAGGTTCGATTCCCGCCAGCATACCTCTTGATAGTGTTGAAATGAAAAGCCCGGGCCCTATCAGCCGGGCAGCTCCGTCCCCTGGTTCATGATTTCCACATATCCGGTATAGCTGAAGAGCCGGTTACGCATACGAGAGGTCAGTTCCCGTACAATACCCAAACGCTCCAGATGCTCCAGGCACTTGTTGACCGTGGCCGGAGTGATACCTGTCTTTTCCACCAACCAGCCGGAAGTAGTGATTGGACGTTCCATCAGAACCCGGTGAACTCGCAAAGTGGACGCTGCCGCCCGGCCAAGACCACCGATTTTGTCACAGTCCTCAGCCGCCAAATCAATAAGATGTTTGGCTGTATCAACCGCTTGATTTGCTGTTGTAATGACCGCTTCTGCAAAGAAATCGAGCCAGGCTTCCCAGTTCCCACTTAAACGAATCTCATTAAGTAGTTCGTAATAATACTGCCGGTGCGTCTTGAAAAAGACGCTCAGGTAGAGCATCGGCTCCCGGAGCATCTTTTGTTCGCACAAGAGCAGCGTAATCAGCAGGCGGCCAAGACGGCCGTTGCCATCTAAAAACGGATGGATTGTCTCAAACCGCACATGGGCCAGTGCAACCTTGAGTAACGCAGGGGTGGGTTCCGGTTGGTCATGCAGAAACAACTCCAGCTTGCCCATGCACTCCTGCACCTGCTCGGCCGGCGGTGGCACAAAGGCCGCGTTGCCGGGACGGGTGCCGCCGATCCAGTTCTGGGTTCTGCGAAATTCACCGGGTGTCTGGTTGCTGCCCCGCACCTTGGAGAGCAACACACCGTGCATCTCTTTAATCAGGCGCAGGGAAAGCGGAAACCCCTCGGCTAATCGCTTCAGTCCATGGTCCAGGGCAGCCACATAATTGCTCACTTCCCGGACATCATCCAGCGGCACGCCGGGTTCCATATCCAGTTCAAAAAGCAGAAGGTCGGAAAGCGATGACTGCGTTCCCTCGATCATAGAAGAGAGTACTGCCTCCTTGCGGACGTACATATAAAGAAACAAGGAGATATCCGGCAGAAAGGTCGAGATGCTGTCCAGCCGCCCGAGCGTGAGCAACGCCTGGTCGAATTTGTTCCGTAGATCCGGCGTCCACTCAATAGGCGGTTTCGGCGGCAGCGGGGCAGGGACAAAGGCCCGGGCCTCTTCGCCTACCGTTGAAATGGTAATGTAATGTCCCTGGAGCTCTCGTTTCATCGTTCGGTAGTATCCTAAAATACAGCCTTTTGTTATTTTAACTTAACGCTGTATCATAAAATAACCAAATATAGGACAAGAATCAAGCGATTAAACTGAAAAGTGGCTACACTTTTGAGTAAACTTCCCACCAGCTTCTACGTTTGGAGAAGCCTTTCAGTAGTAGATATGAGTCAAACAACAGAATGAAAACTCTTATTGCTTTATAATACCAGGTCAATTAGAATGTTACTATAAAAGTACCTCCAGTTTTAAGCCTACTGTTTGCTCGACATCCGAGAGGGTATTCAATAGTGCATGAAAGGAGGAAAATACCATGAGAATCCGAATCATACTCTTTGTTGTAATCGCACTGGGAGTTCCCGCCGTTTTATGGGCAGGGGGTCAGGCGGAAGCAGCAGGATCCGCCTCCAGGGGGCGTTACCTAGCCGGTGAGGGCGTGATCATCCCTCCGGAAGAAGTACACATCAACTCCTACATAGCGCAGATTGACTATCGCTATCCGGATCCCGTAGAAGAGGTTGGAGTGAGCCTATATTCGGGGCAACAGCAGCTTTCCGCTCGCGGTCAGGAAGGCGTTCTCCATATAGGCCTTCAAGGAAAGCGCCGGAGCTACGAAGATCTCCCCCCAATGAACCTGTCCTTTGTTATTGACAAGAGCGGATCCATGCGAGATGAGGACAAAATGGACTGGGTGAAAGATGCTTTTGACATCTTTATCGGGCGGGTACGTGATATCGATTTTGTCTCCCTCGTTGTTTTCGACGATGAAGCGAAAGTGCTCTTTCCCTCCACACAGATGAAAACAAGAGATCGGCGCATGAGATTTCAAGAGGCGGTACAGGCCATTGAGCCAGGCGGCGGCTCGAATCTAGAGGCGGGTCTGGAATTGGGCTATCAGCAGATTCTGGCCAATTTCCGCAAAGATTATACCAACCGAGTACTATTCCTATCCGATGGAACCGAAATGTCTTCCCGCTTAGCTGGTTCCGGAGCCAAGACTGGGGATGTGCGGATTTCCTTGATGTGGAACAATTATAACGATCTGGATCTGCATGTGATTGCACCCTCGAGAGAGGAAATTTATTACAGCCGTAAAAGATCTCGGTGCGGCGGGGAACTCGATGTTGATATGAACGCAGGTAGTCGAAAAAGTTTGACACCCGTGGAAAACATCTACTGGCCGAAAGGAGGAGCACCACAAGGGACTTACAGGGTATTTGTGCGCAACTTTGCTTACAAGGGAAAGAAAGTTCGGAATACAGAATTCACTGTCGAGGTTCTAAATCAAGGTGAGGTAAGCCAATATACGGGGACGATCTCCGGTACGGGTCCCCGGAGTGACGTGGTGGTCTGTACGTTCAACTTCGGTGGCCAAAAAGCACGAGAACAGGAGCTCGACACCCTGGATCAACTGGCAGAACGGTATAAGCAGTTGGGGATTACAGTATCAACGATCGGGGTTGGATTCGGGTTCGATCTGGAACTTATGACCAATCTGTCAAAAAGCGGCGGAGGAAGTTCCAGATTTATCGCTGATAGACGAGAAATGAAAGAGATTTTCGGAAGTGACTTAGACAGAATGGTCGTTGCTGCGGCGAAAGATCTTGACATGAAGCTTGAGTTTCTCAAAGACGTAGAGATCCTTGGGACCTGGGGTTACAACAACCAGGTTAGCGGATCGACTATCAATTACTCCCAGGCGACGCTGCATAATCGGGACTATGAAACCATTCTCGTGCACTACCGGCTCAAACCGAACAAAAGACTTGGGTGGCAGAATCTTGCAAAGTTTTCCCTTAGTTACACTGGATTGGATGGAAAAAGGAAAAAGGCGGGTCCCTTTAATCTAAGTGCGGAGTTCGTGGACACTCCCTCACCGGTGGCCGGTTTTTCCAGCGGCATGGTCTTGAAGTCCGGAACTATGCTACATTTCGCTCAGAATCTGGTTGAAATCGGTGAGTTGTACTATTCGTGTCAAGAAGACCTGGACCGAATCAACTACGGGGGTGTTTCCGAAGGGGAAGTCCAAGAAGTGGAAGCGTCTGTCGAAAATAAATTGAAACAGACTCTTAAAATTACAATAGATACGAAGAAGGAGCTGGTAAATGCCCGGATACGCTTGGATAATGCAGGATTCGATGATGAAATCGAGATTCTGGATAAGTATATCGAGATCATAGGGGCAGAGTTGGAGCTGGAACAGAAATATGTTGCAGGGTATAAAAAAGATATTGAGCAGGCTCCTCTTACTCCAAAAAGGTCACTCAACGAACACCTGGTAAACCTCTTTCAAGAGATGATCCTGGATCTCAAATTAAAAGGATCAGGCGTAATTGCAGTATCGGGCTTTGCGATGGATGATAAACCATCTTCTGGGCTGTTGACACTGCTCGATGAAATGGCACTTTCTGAGATTTCAAACATCGAATCGTTCAGGTTGGTAGAGCGTCAGAAAATAGAATCCGTGTTGAGAGAGCAGGAGTTGGCTCTTTCCGATCTTATGGACGCCTCACAGGCGATTCAAATAGGCATGCTACTTGCTGCCAATTATATTGTTACCGGAACAGTCATCGAGATGGCCAGCACCGTCGTGATTTTCGGAAGAATCATCAACGTTGAGACTGGGGAGGTAGAGTCGGTAGCCCAAGTTATCGTTCCGAAAGATCCAGATGTGAAAAAGCTCTTGATCTTATAGGTACAGAGATTGGCTGCAATACTGGCAGGGGCGGAAATTTCCCCTCTACTTTCCATATAATCCAGCAAAGGCTTTAAGAATTCGTCCATTTCAACAGCGGCTATTCCTGCCTCTTGTTCAAGAACCTGCCTACGGTTTTCCCAGAAACGACGCATCAGCTCCGTTGCAGAGCGAAAATCCGGCATCGCCCCGTTCTTTTTCAGTTCCATCCAGATTGCCAGATTCTGCGGACAGGAGAGTATGCGCTTTTGAGAGCCGGTCAGAACGGCAAAATCCCGCCCGATAATTTTTTTCAATTGCTCGTCTGAGAGTTCTTTTACCGTTATTTTGGCAAAACCCTGATTCTCTGTATCAGCAAGTAGATTCTTGATCTCCTGGTCGTTTTCCAGGTCAAAAGTCCGGCAGGCAAAGACGACGGTAATTTTTTTTCTTGCACGGCGCAGCGCCCGGACCTGCCGGATCAGCTCCTTACACACATCCATTGCGGTGCTGGAATGAGTAGCGGTCCAACGGATGGCATCGAGTTGATCCAGGATCAGCACACATTTCTCCCTGCAGCCAGACCGGCAAGGGAATATGCAGGAGAGTCCGGCAGACCCATATCCTCACCAAATCGTACGGCGGTTTTATCAGGGATGCGTCGGTCAAGGCGGACAGGGAGATATGGGATATTTTCACCATGAAGGTACTCTGTCAGTTCATACAAAATACCGCTCTTCCCGTACCCTGCGGCGCCATGCAAAACGACATACTGTTCAGATAAGATACATTCGATGATCCGGGAAGTCTCCTCCCGTGGAATTATCCTGTTGTCAATCAGTCCCGGACGGATGGATTCGTAAAATTGCCGCTGCAACTCTTTTATGGCAGGAGCAACCCGGCTGTCGTGTTCACGTCTTTTGAGGTAAATATGGTGATGTTCGGCAAGGTATGCCCATAATTCATCCGCGTAAATGGGCTTGCGAAATCTGTCGTTATTTTCAACATAAGTGAGCAAAACGGAAATCGCAGCTTCCGGTTCGCCGGTCAACAGAAAGCCAGCCCAGGTAAAGAGGTCGGACCATGCATTGCGATCATCAGGAAAAAGTTCGATATATGTACGTTTGAGATAGCTAAAGGCCTTTTTGAGATCCTCTTCTTGGCCGGGATCAAGTTCCAGAGCATTGCAAAAATCCCTGAAGTCCTTGCGTCGTTTTTCTCCAACTTCCTGAATTTGATATTTGAAAAAGTCCAGAGGATTGTCGTTGGAATTTCTGGCGCTTTCACAAATATCCGCAAAGTGTTGGGCAGGAATTCCGGAGACAAGGACAAATTCCTGCTGCGGGTCACGGCTCAGATGAGTCTGCAAATGACCAAGAATCCCCCTGTAGGCCAGGGCTTTTACTGACCACGAATTCCGGCTTCCGAAGCGTGCTTTGCACTGCTGTAACTGCCGGACACCAGTACTGACGCATAAATTATAAATCCACACACAATAGATACTTACAAACAAATAGATTTTTTTTCGTCTTTTAAATGAGTAGACGCACCACAGCCCGTTTGATATGATAAAATTGGTGTAAATTG
>JAUVWI010000101.1 GCA_030604195.1 Spirochaetales bacterium | reverse complement strand
GTTTTCATGAAAAAAAACTGCTTTGCTGCTGCCGCCTCTCATATACACAGCCGGTATTCTTACCTGCACAGCTCGTACTCCTTTCCTGCTATGTCTTTAACCTCTATCACAGCCTAAGTTGGATTATTCTTTTGGGTTTCCTTAATATATGGCAATGTTCCTCCCGCAAGTATGATCTCCTTCTCCCTTTCCGAAAGTTCAACAGAAGCCTCTAATGTTTTGTTCTTTGTTTTGTTGAAGACAGGGATTTTTTTATTTTCCTGTAATAAATGTCGTGTGTCGGGAATCTCCAGTTCATCGCCCTGGTCAATCCAGTCGTAGTCAGCTTCATTAACAAAGGTGAAGGGAACAATTCCAAAGTTAATGAGATTTGCCTTATGGATCCTTTCAATAGATTTGGCCAGTAAAGCCCTTACGCCGAGATACATAGGACAGAGGGCTGCGTGCTCTCTTGAGGAACCCTGGCCATAGCTCAAGCCGGCCACGATAATGTTATCTCTACCCTGATCCCTGATAGTGGCGGCACGTTCATAAAAAGATGGGTCAACAACTTCAAAAGTAAATTCTGCATATTTTGCAGCGTTCGCCCGATACTTCAATCTTGATCCGGCGGGGACGATATGATCGGTCGTTACATTATCACCGAGTTTTATTGTGACCTCACCAAGAATATTCTCCGGAAGAGGTTTGCTGAGGGGCACTGTGCCCATGTGTGGTCCCCTGTAAATTTCTATCCTTTCCGGGCGTTCAGAAGGCTGAATAAACATGCTGTCATCAATGATGAACTTATCGGGTATCCATATATGTGGATATGGAGTACCAAGATCTCTTGGATCTGTGATCTCACCAGTTAAAGCTGAGGCAGCGGCTGTTTCAGGACTTACCAGGTAGACTTGAGCGCTCTTTGTACCTGATCTGTTAAGAAAATTCCTATTGCTTGTCCTGAGGGATACTGCATCTGTCTGTGGGGATTGACCAATGCCACAGCAAAATCCACAGGAACTCTCCAGAAGGCGAAGATCGCTGGAAAGAAGATTATACAGAGCCGATTCACGAGCTATCATTAATAAAACCTGTCTTGATCCCGGTGCCACCACTGCGCTCACATCCGGATGGATTGTTTTTCCTTTGAGGATTTCCGCTGCTACCATAAGATCTCTGTATGAAGAGTTGGTACAGCTCCCGATGCAAACCTGCTTAATTTTTAATCCCGCCAGATCCCTAACCTGTTTTATGTTGCCCGGACTGTGTGGGTATGCCACCTTTGGTACAATTTCGCCCAGATCGATCTTTACGACACTGTCGTACACAGCATCTTCATCGGCTTGAATTGGAGCCCAATCGCTTTCTCTGCACTGGGCCTTTAAAAACTCTCTTGTCCTTTCATCGCTCGGGAAAATTGAGGTGGTCACTCCGCACTCTGTGCCCATGTTTGTAATTGTAGCACGCTCAGGCACAGAAAGAGTTTTAACCCCTTCTCCACCATACTCAAAAACATACCCTACGTTTCCCCTGGTAGAAAAAATCTCAAGAACCGTTAATACCACATCTTTAGCGCTGACCCACGGTTTTAATTTACCATAAAGGTGAATTTTAATCACCTTAGGGTATGATAAAAAGAATGTTCCTCTACCCATAGCAACTGCAACATCCAGTCCCCCTGCACCAATTGCAATCATGCCCACTCCTCCACATGTAGGAATATGGCTGTCGGAGCCCAGCAGTGTTTCCCCGGGTTTAGAAAACCGTTCCAGATGTACCTGATGACATATTCCATTACCTGCCCTGGAAAAGATAATACCGTATTTAGCAGCGATGGTCTGAAGGTATCGGTGATCATCAGCATTTTCAGGTCCCATCTGGAGCGTGTTATGATCGACATAATTGACCGAAATCTTTGTGTCTACCAGATCAATTTCAAGTGTCTCAAATTGTAGATACGCCATTGCACCTGTAGCGTCTTGAGTCAGGGTCTGATCAATCCGGATGGCTATCTCCTGGCCTGGTGCATATTCCTTTTTTTGAGAAACCGAATGGGCCTCCAGTATCTTTTGCGTTATAGTTTTTGGCATAGCCTTTACACTCCTTTTGTTTTCAATACCATCCCTGCTTTTAACTGGGTTTCCCGGGTAGTTATGAAATTTTTTATAATTTTCTCATAAATGAGTTCAAATGTCAAGTTCGAAACATGCTCACAAAATCGAATTCCGGTAAAATATTTATTGACAAAAAAGTAGATTTGCGATGAAACATGAGTGTTTTTTAATATAAAAGCTGTAGAAAAAGGAAGTGGTGTTAAAAAGAGTGATTTGAACCTGATTCAAAAATATAAGGAGGGAAATAAAAAATGAAAACAAGGTTTATCAAGGTTGTTATCTTATCGGCGGCGATTTTTCTGTTGATAGGAAACGGATTAATCTTTGCGGGGGAGGCTCCAGTAGAAGATGCAGAATATCCGTCAAAGATGATTACCTGCATTTGTGTTTTCAAAGCCGGCGGTGGCACAGACCGCTGGTCACGTATTATGTCTTCAGCAGCAGTAGACCACTTTGGCCAGGCCTGGCATGTGGTAAATATTCCGGGTGCCGATGGTATTGTCGGCTGGAGAGAAGGGTTGAAAAAACCGGCTGATGGCTATACCGTAATCCAGGGCAGCACCACCCCGGTGATTGCCTTGCTGAAAGAAGAAAAACCTCCCATAAGCCCCTTCGATATTAAGATTGTTTGCTATGTCTCTGCCTTCAGAGCAGTCCTTGTAGCAAAGCCTGATGCACCCTGGTCGACCTGGGAAGGGCTGGTGGCGTATGCCAGGCAAAATCCTGGCAAGCTTACTGTCGGTGGAACCACATCTCATGTCATGGGGCAGGCCAACATATTTGATCAGGCCGGTATAGAGGTAACTCTGGTTCCCTATGACAGCACTGCAGATGGGATAGCTGATTTTCTGGGAGGACATATTGACACAGCTTCAGCAACCTTTTCAACCGTTCAAACCATAGTTCCGGAGGAAGCTGTTGCCGTAATTAACACCAGCGAGATACCTATTACAGCCAAAGGATTTGAAAATGTTCCCAGTGCTAAGGATCTTGGTTTTGACGGTATGGCATTCCCCAGATGGGTTGGCGTCCATCCCGACACCCCTGATGAGATAGTAGTGTTCTTCTCTGAGAAAATGGACAGCCTCCTTCAAGACGACGCCGTAAAAAAATTCATCAAAAAATTGGGAGAGGAAATTATTTTTCTCCCTTATGATGAAGCCCAGGAGGCTTACAGGAAACTGGTGGAAGGTATGAAGCGAGCAATCAGGCTGTTATAAAGCCAAAAGTTGTTGGATCTGCAGCTCAGGTGGGTTCAACCCACCCGAGCTGCATTTATAATTGTAAAGGTAAAAAGCTGATGAAAAGAGTCCGTAAGTGGCTAAGACGCAATCAGGGGATTGGTCTTATATTTTCTATTTGCCTTATTGTCTTTCTTGTATATCTTGAGCTTACTCCCTGGGTTCATAGAGAGGTCCGGGACGGTTTTACTCTGGGATTTTTCCCTGTTGTGGGTGTAGTTCTTCTGATTATTTTCTCTGTTATTATGGTTTTTGATGCTCGCCGCAGGGAAGTTCCTGAAGGTGTCGAGGTCTTTACGTTTAAATATTTTCTTGGCGGTATCTTGATATTGGCAGCAACCGGCTTTTATTTTACAATAATGCGAAAAATAGGATTTTTGATTATTACACCTGTTTACCTTCTGTTTTTTATCTATATTCTCGGTTTAAAATCATGGCGTAAATGCGCGCTTTCTGCAGTGATAATGACAGTGATAGTTTATGGTGTCTTTACCTGTATAGGTGTTAGGCTGCCTCCTGGTATTTTGGGCAGAATATTGCCTTTTTAAATTTTGTTTTTTTTAAGGAAGAAAAATGTTCCAACCAGAGGCATTAAAAGAAGCATTTCAACTTTTTTTTACTCCTGAAGTTTTTCTGTGGATGGCTATAGGGGTAACCGTGGGAGTGGGCGTTGGGGCCATACCAGGTTTGAGTGCAGCCACGGGTATTGCTATAATGCTGCCCCTCACTTTTACCATGCCTGTTGCTCCGGCATTGGGCCTTTTGATTGGATTGTATAAAGGCGCTGTTTACGGAGGCTCGATTTCTGCAATAAGCTTTGCCACTCCGGGCACCTCTGAGGCTGCTGCTACTGTATATGATGGATATAAGTTGATGAAAAGGGGTCATGGCCGTAAGGCTGTTGAGATGGCCTTAGCGTCTTCTGTAACCGCGGATACTGCCAGTGACCTGGTTACTATTTGTGTTGCGCCACCTCTGGCTATGGTAGCGCTTAAATTTGGGCCTGCCGAACGATTCTGGCTTGTGGTGCTTGCTTTTACCTTAATTGGGGCTTTAAGCGGCAAACATATTGTTAAAGGATTATTAAGCGCCAGCCTGGGAATTTTTCTGGCCACAATCGGCACTGATCCTGTGAGCGCAGTGCCCAGGATGACCTTTGGTGTATATTGGCTTGCTGGCGGTATCCCTTTTATTCCTCTTATGATAGGTATATTTGCCCTTTCGACAATGCTCGAGGAGGGTATTAAGCTTTTAAAGGAAAGTGGAGTAGTAGAGAAAGTCAAGGTTAATATTGTTAAAGGTTTTTTTAAAGAAGGCGCGGGTCTAACCATGAAAGAATACCTGCGCTGCTGGAAGGAGATGTTAATCGGGTTTTTTGTAGGCTCTTTTGTGGGGTTTTTACCGGGACTGGGCTCTACAGTAGGGGCTTTTCTTTCCTATGGCGTAGCCAGGCAGGTATCTCCTGACAAGAAAATCGGTGAAGGTGTGCTGGAAGGAGTAGCTGCTGCTGAGGCGGGTAATAATGCAACCGTGGGCCCTACACTCATTCCTCTGCTTGCCTTTGGAATTCCTGGAAGTATTTCTGCAGCCTTGATAGGAGGGGCTTTAATGCTTCAGGGAATCACCCCTTCTCCCAGGCTGTTTAAGCTGTATCCCGAAATCGTATATGCCCTCTTCATGATCTTGATTGCTGCCAATGCATTCAACTTCGGAATAGGCCGGATCTTCGGCAGGTTATATGCCAGGCTTGGGCTTCTTCCTAAACCTCTTTTAGTTCCTTTGATCTTCGTGATGGCTACTATAGGCAGTTTTGCATATCGGGGAAATCATTATGATGTAATCCTTGCCCTGGTCTTTGGACTGGTGGGCTATGGTATGAGAGTGTTTGGTATTCCATCTGCCCCTCTTGTGATTAGCTTTTTAATTGCACCTATGATGGAAGCTAATATACAAAGGACACTGATTATTTCCCATGAAAACTGGATTCAGGCATTGTTAGGTAGCCCTCTTTCAATAGGATTGGTTGTTGCAACTGCGATATTGACCTTTCTTTCCCTTAAGTTGAAGGCATCCGAGATCGCAAGAGGGGGTATAGAAAAAGTCGTGTAAGGGTCAAACAAGAGATCGCTTTTTTTTCGACTCAAGTAAGCCAAAAAGAATTGCCTTAACCCTAATGTGGATAAACCACATTCAAGATTAAAAAGATTTTCTTGCCTATTGGGCAAGAAAATCAGTATTAAGGTACTACAGCGACACTTACAGATTACATTGACTAAAGTGCAGTTCTATGACACAAAATAATTCGTATGCACCGCTTCTTCACCGCCAAAAGGAAGCCACCTCCTTTGGAGGTGGTATATAATATTTCAAAAAAGATTAATTCAAAGGTTATGCCTTTAAAACCTTTTGGCTTGGGAACCACCACCTGCTTTGCAGGTGGTCTTTTACCGCTGGCAAACGTACCTCAATCACCCTTGAAACGAGAAGTATCGCTGTAGTATTGAGCCTTGACTGTGCTATAAGTTTAAGTAAAAGGTAAGAAATAGGATTATGACTAACAAAAAACCGACAGAAGCCCTATCCCGGTTTATTACCGAGCTCAAATTTGAGAATATACCCCCAAACTGTCTGTATGCTGTTAAAATGGCGTTTTTAGATGCCCTTGGCTGTGGATTGTTCGGTTCAGCGGCTCCATGGGCAAGAATAATCAACCAGATGGTAAAGGATTATGGGGGCAAGGAAGAGGCTGCATTATGGGCCGATGGTTACCGGGGTCCCTGCCATAATATCGTTATGGGACTTGGCAGTATGATCCACAGCTTTGATTTCGACGATTATCATAATGCCAAAGTTCACCCAGGGGCTGTGGTTATTCCTGCTGCTGTTACCTTTGGAGAAAAAGAAGGAATCAGCGGGCGTGAGCTGATCACTGCTGTGGCAGCAGGATATGAGACAATGATACGCATCAGTCTGGGAACAGGCCCGAAAGCCTCCCGCAGTAGAGGATGGCACCTTACAGGAACCTGCGGTCCTTTTGGAGCTGCTGCTGCTGTGGGGGAATAAAATCCTTAGCCTTGATTATAATCAAATGTCAAGTGCCCTGGGGCTGGCAGGGACACAATCCGGAGGGCTCTGGGCTTTTACGGCTGATGGCTCCATGAGCAAGCGGTTTCACCCGGGTAAGGCTGCCCATAGTGGAATTATTGCCGCTGAGCTGGCCAGGAGAGGTTTTTTCGGCCCTGGTCAGATTCTGGAAGCCGAGGATGGCGGGTTTTGCCAGGCAACATCCAATGAGTTTGATCTGGCCCGCATTATTGAAGGATTGGGTGAAATTTACGAAACGGGCTTTCTCTGTTTGAAACCCTATCCAAACTGTGCAAGTGTTCACTCTTCCATTGATGCTGCTTTGAAATTAAAGAATGACAATAAAATAGCACCGGAAGACATAAAGGAAATTGTAGTGAATACAAGCGGTGGAGTTATACTGCAGTGCGGCTGGGATTATGAGCCTCTAAGCGTTCTTCAGGCACAGATGAGTTTAAAATACGCTGTAGCGGTGGCTGTAATTGACGGGGAAGTTACCATGGATCAATTTTCTGAAGAGCGTATCAGAGCCCCAGAAATACTGCAGTTGACCAAAAAAATTAAGGTAGTTTTAGATAAAGAGATTGATCGTGGGTATCCAGAGAAGTTTTCAAGTAATGTTGAAATACACCTGCAGGATGGAAGTATTGTTTCGGCATACGTGGAACACCCTAAAGGTTCACCAGACAATCCTATGAGGGCAGAAGAAGTAGAACGCAAGTTCCTTCATCTTTCAAGTGGGATTATCAGTAAAGAAAAGGCCTTAAGGATCATTGAGATTGTTCGAAAATTAGAGGATCTGAGTGAACTGCCGCAACTCACCTATCTTCTTGTTTAGAAAATTGTATGAACCAACGAAAAAATTCAAATAGTAAAAAGGATGAAGTTGCCATGACAGATAAGGCAGGGTTAATGCAAATAAAGCTGCCCTATGGAAAGTCGTACTTTCTTGTGGATATTCCCGCTGATTCTATAATCATCAAAACAAAAAACATTCCTGCAGTCAGTGATCCTCAGCTGGCTGTAAGAAGGGCATTAAAAAACCCCACAGGATCTCCTGAACTATCGCAAATCTGTACGCCCCAGAGCAAGGTTGCTGTTGTGGTAAATGACATAACCAGACCTACGCCTTCATATTTGTTATTGCCGGAGATCATTCGAGAACTGTCCAGGGGAGGGGTGAATAAGACAAATATAATTATAATAGTTGCTGCCGGTAATCACCGTCCAAATACGCCGGAGGAATTGCAAGGGCTTCTGGGAGCCGAGATTGCAGATGGATACAAAATCATCAATCACAACTGCCGGGATAACCTATGCCTGAGCTATCTTGGTAATACCATCAGGGGGCTCCCCATTCACGTAAACAGCTATCTGGCTTCAGCGGATGTAAAGATCCTGACAGGGACTATTTCTATACATCATTCCATGGGCTATGGAGGTGGCAGGAAGAGCATCTTACCAGGAGTAATTGGCCAGGAGACCTTAAACATACATCATTCATTTCCTCTGCGTCCCTATAAACCGGCTATGGGCTGGATAGAGGGAAACCAGTTCCATGAGGAGGCAGTCGAGGCGGCAAGAATGGCAGGTGTGGATTTCATATTGAACGTGATCCAGAATGACCGGAAACAGGTATCAAGGGTAGTTGCTGGTGATTCACAGGAGGCTTTCCTGGAGGGCGTGAAATACCTTGATGATAGATGTAAGGTAAAGATATCTGAAGAATCAGACATTACAATCACAAGCCCCGGCGGATATCCCAAGGATATTAACCTCCACCAGGCGCAGAAAGCCGTCTCTGCTGCAGAAATGGTTACAAAAAAAGGTGGTGTGATAATTCTTGCAGCCGAATGTCAGGATGGGATAGGCAAGTTCAAAGGGTGGCTTCAGGAGGCCAGAAGCCCGGAGCAGGTCATTGAGCGATTTAAAAGTGAAGGTTTTACAAGTGAGCATTCCGGGAAAGCTATGATGTGGGCGAGAGCTTTAGTACGGCACAGAATCATCATAGTTACAGACGGGATTTCTGAGGAAGATTTAAAGAGTATGTTTTTCGAAAGAGCAGCTTCCGTTGAACATGCCTTAAAAATGGCAGGGAAAAATCCCGGTGATAACAGGAAAATCCTTGTTCTGCCATATGCTACTGATTTAATACCGGTTTTAAGAAACAGTTTGAACCCTAAAGCAACAAAGTAGAGCAACTCTGTTGAGACTTATGAAATGTTTGCCATAGAGCCAGTAAGTATAGTATTTATCTGTATTATTGCCTTTTTTGCTACTGTTCTAGGAGGGATGGTAGGAGGTTCAACGCTTATAATCGTTCCTGCCATGATATTATTTGGTATACCTCCGCATCTGGCAATCGGAACAAACAGGTTCTCCAACATATTTTCATGCCTCTCCTTAAGTGCCAATTATCTTCGAAATAAAAAAGTGAACTTGAAGCAGGCGATGCCTTTTGCAGCAGTTATGTCGGCAGGCGCAATTTTAGGTGCCAAAATTGTTATTACCACCAGGCCTCAAATTATTGAAATTATTATCTCCGTCCTGATAATCATGACCGCCTGTTTCATGCTGGTAAAAAGAGAGTTGGGGCTGAACACGAAAACAGTTGACTTCACCCTTAAGAGGAAAATAGCAGTTGTCCTGATAGCTTTTTCCCTGGGAATTTATGGAGGATTCTTTGGCGGTGTAGGTCCATTCATAATGGTATCATTCATCTTTTTCATGGGCTCTACATTTATAGAAGCGAGAGGCAACTCCTCCTTCGTTAGTCTTATCTGGAGTTGTTTGGCTACAGTTGTATTTATAAGAAGCGACCTGGTGCATTTTAAAATCGCCATTCCTTTATCCCTAATGCGGACAAGCCGCATTCTTGATTTTTAGAATTTCCTTGCCAAAAAAGCAAGGAAATTGTTATTAAGGTACTAAGCATGATGCTGGGCGCCTGGACAGGCTCAACCCTCGCCCTGAAAATAGGTAATATATGGGTAAAACGTTTCTTCATTGCACTCATTGTAATCCTGGCTTTAAAAACCGCATTTTTTAATCATTAACAGCATACCGTCATCTGCCTGTCAGGCTGGGTTTTTGTTTTTCTTGACAGGAAGAATCAAACAAACTACTTTTTAAAGAACTCTACATTAATATGAGTAATTCAGATTAAAGTAAAACCAGAAAAAAATGTTAGAAGGTCTAAAACAATGAATGAGGCGATTGAGAAAGCAAAGGAACATCTCGGAAAGCTTTTAATAGAACAGCTTGAAAGAGTTGATAGGTTGAAAAAAGAAGTGGACTGGATAAATTACTCTAAACTCCAACCTATCATTATTGGCATTATAGGTGGGGACGGAATAGGACCAGAAATTTCCAGGCACGCCAAAACAATCTTAGAGTTTCTTCTCAGGGAAGAAATAAAAAAAAGAAAAGTAGAGTTAAGAGTTATTGAGGGATTAACCATTGAAAACAGAGTAAAAATAATGAAAGCTATCCCCGACGATGTACTTACAGAAATTAAAAAATGTCATGTTTTATTGAAAGGGCCAACTACAACACCCAGGAAAGGAGACCAATGGCCCAACATTGAAAGTGCTAATATTACCATGCGTCGGGAGCTTGATCTTTTTGCAAATGTTCGTCCTGTTAAAGTTCCCAAACTAAATATCGATTGGATATTTTTCAGGGAAAACACTGAAGGAGCTTATGTTTTGGGATCCAGGGGTCTCGAGGTTACAGAAGACCTTTCAATCGATTTCAAAGTTATTACCACTCAGGGTTCAACCCGGATAATTCGATTAGCTTTTGACTATGCCAGAAAAAATAATATCAATAGAGTAACTGTAGTAACAAAAGCAAATGTCGTCAAAACAACTGATGGAAAATTTCTCACCATAGCTGATCAAATTGCTGAGGAATATCCCGAAGTAGAATGGGATGATTGGTATATTGATATCATGACCGCTAAATTGGTGGATCCGGCCCGCAGGTCTCAATTTAAAGTCATTGTAGCACCAAATCTTTATGGCGATATCATAACCGATGAGGCCGCGCAGATTCAAGGTGGTGTAGGTACAGCGGGAAGCGCAAACATTGGAAAAAGATATGCGATGTTTGAGGCAATTCATGGAAGTGCTCCCAGAATGGTTCAGGAGGGACGAGCCCAGTACGCAGACCCATCAAGTTTAATAAAAGCTGCAGCGTTATTATTGAACCATACAGGCTTTATAACACCAGCAAAAAAACTGGAGATGGCACTTGACATCTGTGCAATTTATCAGAAGAAATTAAAAATCACCGGCAGAGCAGATGGGGCAACATGTGATGAGCTTACAGGATATATTATGGAAACTCTTCAGGATCCGGAACTGGAGAAAAACTGGCAATGTTATCAATAATTTTTAACTATTAAATGGATGCAAGTGTAAGAATGTAAATTCCGGGAGTTTTATAAAGTTATATGCAGGTTAGAGCTCACCCTGTAATGTTCGTGAGATAATCTCATTCTGAAGATCCTTCCCGATGTCACAGAAGTAGTCACTGTATCCAGCCACGCGTACAATAAGATCTCTGTATTCCTCGGGCTTTTCCTGGGCTTTACGAAGTGTCAAAGCATCAATAACATTGAACTGAACGTGGTGGGCATCATAGCGGAAATATGTTCGTACAAGTTTTGCCAGCTTGCTGATACCATCTTCCCCATCAAGAATCCCGGGCATGAGTTTCATATTAAGAAGTGTCCCACCTGTTTTGATATGGTCCATTTTTCCTGCAGATTTGATAACTGCAGTCGGTCCATTCCGATCTGCTCCCTG
>JAUVWI010000124.1 GCA_030604195.1 Spirochaetales bacterium | reverse complement strand
TATTCTTTTTCTCTTCAGCTTCTTTTCAAAGAATTTCCGAAATATAAATAGTTTCTAAAGCAAGGATATTTTTTATTCTCACTACCCTGGCTTTTGCAGACTCAATTCTTCTAAAAGTCTGAATGTTCATTACACACCTCCTGATACGACTTCCGGCTATAATTCTGACTTTAATTGCCTTCTTTCTGTTTCTATCTTATCATAGAGGCATATATTTTCATTATCTTTGTGGCCCATATAAAGGCAGAGCCATGTGCCTGCCCATTGCAAACGGGCATAGATAATATTGTAGGGGCAATTCATGAATTTCCCCTACTAATAGTTACAAACCAGCAAAAAAAGGAGTGATAAAGTATGGAAAAGAAGCATATGGTGGGTTTCATTGGTCTTGGTGTGATGGGAAAACCGATGAGTAAAAACCTCATAAAAGCAGGCTATCCTCTGGTGGTCTATGATCTAATTGGAAGTAAAATGTCAGAACTTGTTTCTATTGGAGCAGAAGGAGCAGGATCTCCGAAAGATGTCTCAAAGAAATGTGAAATCATTATTACTATGGTTCCTGATTCTCCGGAAGTAGAAATAGCGGTATTGGGAGAAAATGGAGTCATCGAAGGAGTAAAAGAAGGAGCAATAGTCATTGATATGAGTTCTATAAACCCTTTCACCACCCGCAAGGCGGGAGAGGCTCTGGCGAAAAAAGGAGTAGAAATGCTCGATGCTCCTGTGAGTGGAGGTGAAGAAGGAGCGATTAAAGGGGAGCTTGCTATTATGGTGGGTGGAAAAGAGGAAATTTTTAAGAAAAGCCTGCCCCTTTTTAAATCGATGGGCAAAAGCATTACCTATGTTGGAGAACTGGGAGGCGGAGAAATGATGAAGCTGGTTAATCAGCTAATCGTTGCAGTTAATATTGCTGCTTTATCCGAAGCCTTTATGCTGGGGGCCAAAGCTGGTTTGTCAGCCCAAACAATGTTTCAGGCCCTTAGAGGGGGCCTTGCAGGAAGCAAAGTCATGGAGACTAAAGTACCAAGGTTTGTTGAGAGGAACTTTGCGCCAGGTTTTAAAATTGACCTCCATATCAAGGATTTGAAAAATGCGCTCACCGCTGCTCAGGAACTCAAGGTTCCAGTGCCATTCGCTTCACTGGTTGGACAAGTTATGCTTGCTCTCTCTAACAAAGGGAAAGGAGCAAACGACCATGGAGGGATGGTTGAGTTCTGGGAAGATATAGCTGGAGGTAAGGTTAAATAGTAAATGAAAAAACAAACATAGAGGAAATGATAAATGACTGGTTTTGAACAGGCGCGCGCTTTACTGCATGACTTCAAAGGCGATGCATATTTGTACGGAGCTGGTGTTTTATCCAATGTGGGCAAAGTGGCGTCAACTGCAGGGAAGCGGGCTGCCCTTGTGCGTGATACATTCCCAGGCAGTGACAGCTTTGTGCAGGTTATCCGAAATTCACTTATTGAATCAGGTGTAAATCTTACCGGAGAGATAAATGGCGCAGGACCCAACTGTCCCAGTGAGGACCTGTTTCGCATTACCGAGGAGTTAAAGGCTGCTGACCCTGATGTAATCATCAGCTTCGGAGGAGGGAGCACGATCGATGGCACAAAAGCTGCCGAGGTTTTGCGTACCCCTGGCGGCTCTATAGATGACTACTTTGGAACCGGAATAGTTACCGAAACTCTCGAAGAGAAAGGAAAGTCATTGACACCGCACGTTGCCATTCAGACAGTGGCAAGTTCCGCAGCTCACCTAACCAAGTACTCGAATATCACGGATATATCGACGGGGCAGAAAAAATTGATTGTTGATGAGGCAATTGCTCCAGCTATTCCGGTCTTTGATTATGAAGTAACATACAATACTCCTAGGAGTCTAACATCCGATGGAGCTCTGGACGGTATTGCCCACTCCCTGGAAGTGCTGTACGGTGCTGCCGGTAAGCCTTACTACAAAAAAATGGAAGAGGTAGCCGGAGTCTGTATCAGTCTGGTGGTCAAATACCTGCCGCGTGTTATCGAGAATCCACAGGATAAGGTGGCCCGGGAGGCACTCTGCCTTGCGACAGATTTGGGTGGATATGCTATTATGATAGGCGGTACTAACGGCGGGCACCTTACCAGTTTCTCTCTGGTAGATGTACTGAGCCATGGCCGGGCCTGTGCAATTATGAACCCCTACTACACGGTTTTCTTTGCTCCTGTGATTGAAAAGCCTCTCAAACTTGTCGGTAACATTTTTAAAGAAGCAGGATTAACTTCAGCCAATATAAACAGCATGAGCGGACGTGAACTTGGTATTGCGGTTGCCGAAGCAATGTTTGAATTAGCCCGCAGGATAGATTTTCCTTTACATCTCAGCGAAGTAAAGGGATTCAGCCAGGAGCATATTGATCGTGCTTTAAAAGCTGCCAGGAACCCTCAGCTTAAGATGAAGCTGCAGAATATGCCCGTACCACTTACTGCTGAGATGGTAGATGAATACATGAAGCCCATATTAGAGGCAGCGCTATATGGAAATCTAACACTCATTAAGAATGTTCAGGCACAGGCATCGTCTTAGTCAAGAGAGCACAGAGATGTAGATATTGTTTAAAAATATTATGAAGATCGATTTGGATACTTTGGGCTGCCCGTGTGCCTGTATGATTGTGTAGGGGCAGGCCCGTGTGCCTGCCCTGATGAGAAGCATGCTAATAGTATGAAAATAAATTTTCATACTCTATGATTGCTGTTTAACGGCAAGTAGGGGCAATTCATGAATTGCCCCTACATTATTTCTATGTATTACATAAATCTGGAATCGGATTGCCACAGATCCGCATTTGGACCTAAAATCTCTTTAACCTTTTCGGTAACTTTCGACAGTTTCGAAACAACTTCACCTGAAAGCTTTAAATCAAGTGCCTTTACATTTTTTTTAATTTGTTCAGGATTACGGGCTCCTACCAAAACAGAAGTAACCCCTCGTTTTTGTAATACCCATGCTAAAGAAACATTTGCCATAGGTTCATTGATTTCCTCACATATACTCCGAATTTTTGCTATTGCTTTAAAAGTTTCTTTTTCACAGCCATCTTCGCCATGCTTCGCATTGGGCCTTTTTCGTGAAAAGTGTCTTGTCCTGGCTCTGCCATCCGGCACATCATCTGCGGTATTAAACTTCCCAGTTAGAAGTCCCTGGGCTAAAGAGCTATAACAGAGAATGCCAATATCTTTTTCTATACATTTGTCATAAATATCGTATTCAATTGCCCGCCACAATAAACTATAAGGCAATTGATCTGTTTCAAGCTGGACTAAATTGGTAAGTAAAGAAATGTCGCCCCTGCTTCCGTTACAAATACCAATAGCTAATATCTTTCCTTCCTTTTTCAGTTCATCGAAAGCTTCCATAGTATCAGAAAGTGGCACGCTTCTATCAATCCAGTGGATCTGGTATAAATCAATATAATCTGTCCGGAGCCTTTTCAGGCTTTTCTCACATGCATTTTTTACTACATCTTTCTTCATAGGGGTAGAGCTAACCTTTGATGCAATTATGCATTCATGCCTGTGGTTCTTTAATGCTTTGCCCAATAAAGATTCAGAACAACCATTCCCGTACATCTCCGCTGTATCAAAAAAATTCATACCATGATCTAAGGCCGCATAAATTGCGGCAATTGAATCATTCTCATCCTGTTTGCCCCATGTCAAATCACTAATGAGAGACCAGCAGCCCAGTGCCATATATGATATTGAAATATCTGTTTTACCAAGTTCATTATAGAGCATGTAACCACCCTGTATACAGTTTAATTTATCTTTGAACTCTCCCTGTTCCACCTCCAAGCATAAGGCTGTTTACTTCTTTTTGAGAAATGAGAGGCAGGTCACCGGGAATAGAGTGCTTAAGACACGATGCTGCGGCAGCAAACTCCAGAGCTTGTTTATCATTTTCCAGGTTATTAAGGCCAAAGATAAGTCCGGCAGCAAAAGCATCACCGCTTCCAACCCTGTCAACAATGTCACGGATCTCGTACTTTTTTGAAAACAGGAATTCATTTCTGTTGTTAAGTACCGCCGACCAGGTGTTGTGATCTGCAGAATGGCTCTCTCTCATGGTAATTGCAATCTTTTTGAGTTTTATAAACTTTTCAAGAACCTTATCAGTAAGATCCCTGTATTTTTCAGTTTCCAGCTTACCGGACTCAACCTCAATATCCGCTTTTATCCCAAGTGATTTCTGGCAGTCTTCCTCATTGCCTGCTGCAACATCCACATATTTTATTATCTCTCCCATAATCTCGGGTGCCGTCTTTCCATACTTCCAGAGCTTTTTCCGAAAGTTGAGATCACAGGAAACAGTAACAGGTGTTTCCTTTGCTTTTCTTACTGCTTCAAGTGAAAGCTCAGCACCTGAGAGTGAAATAGCAGGTGTTATTCCCGAAATATGAAACCATGTTGCTCCATCAAAAACCTTTTCCCAATCAATATCACCTGTAGTCGCTTCGGAAATTGCAGAGTGAGATCTGTCGTATATAACCATTGAAGGTCTCTGATTTGCGCCCTGCTCAAGAAAGTAGATTCCCAGCCTCTGGCCCTTTCTAACAATCTGCGTGGTATCAACATCCCACCTCTTCAGCTCTTTAACGCAGGCATCTCCAATAGCATTTTCCGGAATAACTGAGACATAGGAAACAGTAAGACCTAAATGGGCAAGACCTACCGCTACGTTCGCTTCCCCTCCTCCAAATGTCGCTTCTAACATCGGGCTCTGGAAAAACCGCTCATGCCCCGGGGGTTTTAACCGCAGCATGATCTCGCCGAATGTAACATACCGTTGCATTTATCTCTCCTCCTGTTTCTATTTCTGAAGCAGATGAATGGCAAAACCTGAGATCTCTTTTTCTATATAAATTGCCTTCAATTTCCCATCTTTTTCTTTTGCTGTATCCTGATGTGGACAAGCCACATTAAAGATTATAAAGATTTTCTTGGCTAAAAAGCAAGAAAATCAGTATTAAGGTACTGACGGACATTAATACCCTTCCAAAAGCCATGTATGAGGAACAAGGCCAAACTCTCCAAGTCTTTTTAAAATATCATTAATACACCTTCTCCAAAGACTTTATTTATTCTGCGAACATTTCAATTCGTTTACCGGGTAAGTTGGATTTTTCCCGCATAGTACTTCTACTATGTTTCTGGCAGCCTTTTTCTTTAATTCAATTATTGCCTCTTCACTGTACCAACCGGAATGGTCAGAAAGTATTACATTGTCCAGTTTTCGTAAAAGACTTTCTACCGGAAGGGGTTCGTTTTCAAATACATCAAGCCCTGCATATCCAATCTTTCCTGATTGCAAACCTTCACACACTGCATTCTCATCCAGAACCGGCCCGCGTGAGGTATTTATCAGGATTACATTCCTTTTCATATTTGATATTTCCCTCCTGCCGATCATATGCCTGGTGTTCTCATTTAATGGAACATGAATTGATATATAATCAGATTCACTGATTATAGTATTAAAATCCACAGGAGTTCCTCCTTCTCTCTCAATAATTGTTGAATCCAGGAATGGATCATAAACCAAAATTTTTGCAAGTCCCAATCCCGAAACCTTTCTATTCAATACTCTGGAAATAGCCCCGAAACCTACAAGACCGAGCACATTCCCCTTAATCCTGTAAATTAGCTGGTCTTTATATAGGTTCCATTTCCCTTCGCGTATTTTACTGTCCTTATAAGATATTTTCCTGATACAACCAAGAAGAAGAGCAAGTGCCTGGTCAGAAACCTCTTCTATAGCATAGTCCGGAACCCTTGTCACCCAGATACCGGCATTTGTTGCTGCATCTATATCCACGTTATCATAGCCCACCCCATATCTGGAAATTACTCTGCATTTTTTCATCTCTTTGATAACCGCTGAACCCAGAGGAAAAAGATTTACCAAAACACCATCTGCATCTCTAACAACTTCAACAGCTTCCTTTTCAGTGGTGCAGTTATAAATCCGAAGCGATGCATCTATCTCACCAAGCACTTCTTTTTCTTCCCCATATCTTCCATCATATCTGTCATCCGTAACCACAACAAGGTACTTGCTCACAACCTTTTC
>JAUVWI010000128.1 GCA_030604195.1 Spirochaetales bacterium | reverse complement strand
TGATAAGAGAATATATAAGAAACCAAGATAAACTGGATAGGTTGGAAAATCAGGGTAAACTTTTCAGGTAACAAAAGCCCTTTTAGGGCGCACTCAAACCCCCACCTCTGGTGGGGGTAGTTGATTTCCTTTCCAGGCCTTCCTTAATACCCTTAACCCAAAGGCCGGCAGCGGTTTTGCCATGCATAAAGGGCCCCATACCGGCCGGGTCCGGAGCTGCAACAGCAATCACATCTCTGGGAGCCACCTCCACATCACCCACCCTTATTTTTTTAGTGCTGTCAAGATTCAGAGCCTGAATGGTTTTCAGGACCTGTATGAATTTCTTCTCCAGTCCGTATTTGAAGGTCACTCTTTTAAGACCCCTGTTTTTCAGGTAGCGAGGCATCTGCAGCACCTCTTCATGTTCTACATTAACCATCTCAACAGGGCCGATACCTTCAGGCAGATCAAATATTTCAGGTTCGGAGAAAGGCGCGGTGGTAAACCAACCCCTCTTACGTTCCCAGATAACCGGAGGATTCAGACACTCCTCAATGGTTGTCCATATGGAGAAACCGAAGGCGACTTCATAGCCTTTTACCGTAAGGTTGCCGCCATCCCGGACATTGAGCTCATGAACTTCATCAAAGAGATGGTCGGCCGCATATCGAGCAAATACATCCACCATGCCTGGTTCTACACCCGAACCAAGCAGAGCCAGCAACCCCTTCTCTTCCCATTCCCTTGCCTTTGCATATTGAAGATCCCCCAATTTAATATAGGTCTTTTTAAAGGGTTCTGTCGGGTGTCTTTCTGAAAGACTCATAGCCATATCCATATAGGTGCAGCCGGCTTCCAGGGCAGCATCGAAAATGGGCATATTAAATTGGGGACTGCAGCAGTTCATAATCAGATCTATGCCATACTTCTTAGCCAGGGTAATAATCTGATCTTTATGGCTGGCATCTATTCTCTCACCTGGAAAGCGTTCAAGATTACCAATTTTTTCTGACACCTCCAGTGCACGATTAAGGTTGTAATCGGCTAAAACCATCAGCTCCAGCCACTCACCTGTCGAGTCCTGTATCCCGGCTATTCTGGCTATTGCTTCACCGACACCCCCGGTTCCAACTATCAATACTCTCATTTTTTCTTCCTCCGGTTTGTATTTATAACACAGGCTGATAAGCTGGTTCTGATATAATAATGATAACTGAATAATTTTTCTGTATCCTTTTGAAACTGAAATATTTTTGGGTATTGGTTGGGCTCAATATAACCTTATAGGTGGCTCTTATTAACCGGAAGCCATGAATATTAACAATGTCAGATAGTTTTTACCATAATATCAGCTTGATGAAAGAGCCTTGGTGCATAATAAGCATGTCCATCGATAATACTTCATGGGGGTCGGTATGCACAGCGGGCCAAAAAGCAGGGAAATCTTTGAACGGGTTAAGCAGTTTATTCCCTGCGGTGTAAATTCAAATTTTCGCTACTGGGGAGATAATGAAAACCTTATAGTGAAAAGGGGAAAGGGAAGCTATATCTGGGATGAAGACGGAAAGAGGTATGTCGATTACCGCCTTGGTTTTGGCCCGGTAATTCTCGGCCACGCCTATCCGGAGGTTGTTGACCGGATAAAAGAGGCTCTCGAAATGGGCAATATCTTTGCCATGACTAATAAGTATGAAATCTCAGTAGCTGAGAAAATATGCAACCTGACCGGTGTGGATATGGTACGGCTGGCCAATACAGGTACCGAAAGCACCATGCATGCAATCCGCATTGCCCGTGCCTATACCGGCAGGAATAAAATCCTGAAGTTTGAGGGACATTACCATGGATTTAATGATTACACTCTCTGGAATTGTTATCCCCCAATTTCCGGGACCGGATACCGGCGGTCGCCTATCCTTATACCCCAGGGGTCGGGAATCCCGCTTTCAATAAGTAATTTAGTTATTTCATTACCATTCAATGATGAAGAGCTGCTTGAAAAACGGGTAAAAGAAAACTGGGGAGATATTGCCTGTATAATCATGGAACCTCTACAGGGGAATACGGCATCTATAATGCCTCAGAAGGGTTTTTTGGAGAAAGTGAGGGAGCTTTGTGACGAGTATGGAATTGTGATGATCCTGGACGAGATAAAGACCGGCTTCCGGATAGCCAGGGGGGGCGCCCAGGAGTATTTCAACATCAAGGCGGACCTTGTTACTTACGCCAAAGCCCTTGGCAATGGTTTCCCCGTGGCGGCCATTGGCGGAAAACGCCATATTATGAGTGAGATCGCTCCCGGTAAAATTGCCTTAGGCGGCACTTATACCGGAAATGTTGTTTCCGCGGCCGCTGCCGATGCGACCCTGGATGCGATTGCACAGGGAGCCTTAGAGAAAGTAGATGCCCATGGAAAGAAACTCATGGAGGGTATTGCAAAAGTTTTTAAGAAATATAGTGTTCCCCATGTTTTGACCGGGCCTCCCTCAATGTTCGGCATTGTGCTGACTGAAAAGAATGTGGTGAAGGAGTACCGGGATTGGGCGGAATCGGACCATACTACTTATGAAAAGATTATCGGCAAGCTCTTCGAGATGGGAGTTATGCCGGATAAGGATTCAAGGGAACCCTGGTTTATTGCCGCTTCTCACACCGATGAGGATGCCAGGTTCGTCATTGATGCTTTTGAGAAGGCAGTAAAGGATGTCCTCGGTTAGTAGGGCAAAAATAAATTTGTGGAGGTGGATTAATGGATGAAATTGTCGTTCAACTGCATATAATCGATTGGCTTATCATTCTTGGCTATATCGGTTTTATGCTCTTCATCGGGTTCTGGTTTTCAAAAAAACAACGGAACTTCGATGATTACTTCATGGCAGGGAGGACCCTGACGGCGCCCTTGCTCGTCGGGACCCTGGTATCGACCTTTTATGGTCTGGATACCCTGTTCGGGACCTCTGAGGTAGGCTTTTATGAAGGCATTTCCGCCTTCTTCGCCTATTCCCTGCCCTATACGGCTCTGTATGTGGTTATGGCCTTTCTTGCGCCGAAGTTCAAGGAGGCTTTCCCCTCTGGAACCACCATGCAGGAGATCGCCTTTAAGAAATATGGAAAACCCGCGGGAATCATGACTTCCATCGCTTCGTTCTTATACTCTACGAATACGATGGAGATGATGGGAATCGGTTTTATACTACACCTGGTTGCCGGCACCCCTTTCTGGCTTGGTACCATAATCGGCGCTGTTATCGTTATTGTCTACACCTGGACCGGCGGTCTCTGGGCCGTTACCTTTACCGATTTTATCCAGTTTATTGCTATGATGATTACAGTCGGTGTTGGACTTATCATCGGTTGGAGCGCAATCGGCGGTTTCGAGAATGTTTTTCAGGGTCTTGTTGAATGGACGGGAAGCGCTGAAGATGCAGGATACTTCTTCAGTGTCGGGGCAGGCTATCTGACCCCCTGGACCCTTGTTGCTTACTCGGTTACCGCATTGGCCGTGCTCGCCGAACCTGCCTTTTTCCAGAGGATGTTCGCTGCTTCAGGACCAAAAGAGATTAAGAAGGCCTTTGCCATTGGTGTGCCCATGTGGCTCTCTTTCGACTGGGCTGTCACCTTCCTGGGGATTCTCGGCGCCGCGGCCATCGGTCTTGAAATTATACCCGAGGTCGAGGCAAATGAAGCGCTCTTTGCAGTAGTTACTAATTACCTTCCTGTCGGGCTGGTCGGTGTTTTTGTAGCAGGCGTACTTGCCGCGGCCATGTCAACTGCCGACTCCTATTTCCTCGTGGCCGGTGGTGTCGTAGGTTACGATCTCTATAAAGGTGTTATTAATCCGAAAGCTTCGGATAAGAAGGTTCAGCAGGTTACCCGTTATGCAATGCTGGCAAGTGCAGCACTTTCCATAGCTCTGGCATTCACCTTTGAACGGATTATGGAGGTTTGGGTATTCCAGGCTACAATCATCGTTACTACCGCACTTATCCCTGTTTATTTCGGTACATTCTCCAGAAAAGCTCCGAAGAAGATTGCCGGTACCCTGGCTACAGCCTTTGGCCTTATTGCTTCGGTCGGCTGGTATATCTGGTCTAACTTTTTCGGAACCTGGAGCGAGGACTGGGAGGTATATATTATCAAGATCGGCAACCTGGAACTGTGGCAGGAATATGGTATCCTGATTATTACCCCGATGGTGTTTATTGTTTACCTGGTTGCTAACGCTCTGGGGAAAGAGACAATGATCGATAAGGAGGCCAAGTAATGGGTTGGGACATAGCGAATTATATTTTTGGAGCAATTTGTATTATCGGGCCTATCGGACTGATCGTTTGGTACATAAAGGGCGCCCGTGAGCAGTTGAGAGAATTGAATAAAGATAGAGATTAAATTAGTTTATTTTTCACCCCGGCCCTGATGGGCCGGGGGTATATTACCCGCGGGAATGTGAGATAGGCAGAACAGCATCTTCCGAACTTATGCCGTAACCGGGCAGAAAAATTCATTAGCAATTCATATTGGCAAGGATAAGTAGAAGGAGTGAAATACTTATGCTATTACCTTTAAAATCTTGCGTGTTCAGCGCAAAAAATAATCAAGTCCAGCGCCCGAATATATATTGTGTTGGACTTTTGCTTAAAGGAGTTCGGTTGTGGATGTAATCTGCGCTGGGAAGAGGGTCATCATAATTGGTGCAGGCGCCCAGGCAAATGTAATAAGCGGGGTGCTCTCCCGGGCCGAAGATGTCGGAGAAATCGTTCTGACCGACATCGACTTGAGCCGGGCCAGGGGAATTGCCGAAACCAACACCAGTCCGAAGATTAAAGCGGAGGCAATAGATGCTGCCAATGTTGAGGAAATGGTTGAACGGATAAAGGGAGGGAACTTCAATCTGGTAATCAATGCTACTATCCCCATGTTTGTCAGAGAGGTTATGCAGGCTGCCTATAGGGCAAAGGTCGATTATCTCGATATGGCTGCCAATGAAATTTACCCCAAACCGGGAATCCCTACGGAACAGTTTGAATATGCCAAAGAATGGGAAGAAGCAGGACTGAAGTGTTTTACCGGTGCAGGCGGGGATCCGGGCCTCTCAAATATCATGGCCAAGGATGCTATGGCAGATCTTGATGAGGCCGATTCCATTATGATCAAAGACTATGGCGAGGTTGATTGTGATGAGCCGGTCGCTCTCTGGTCCATGCGCACCTACCTGGAAGACCAGTATCTTCCCGCGACCATCTGGGAGGATGGGAAACCCAAAGAGGTAGCGCCCTTTACCGGGGAAGAGGATTATCTTCTTCCGGAGCCTTTTAACAAGAAAGGTAAATTTTACTACCACGACCATGAAGAGGGGGTAACTATACCTCTATACTGCGGCAAGCCGGTTAAGTACTGTGATTTCAAAATAGGAGAACCGGGGATCGATATGTGGCGTTTCATCGTTGAGGGGCTTGGCTGTTACCTGCCCGGTTGAGAAACCTATTACTTTGAATACTTGACAGAATAGAATACAATTCTTAGCCAGGAAGGTTTCCTAATCCAGCAGGAAGGAGAAAGGGAGAGGATACCCTTCCTACAAAAG
>JAUVWI010000069.1 GCA_030604195.1 Spirochaetales bacterium | reverse complement strand
TCATTGCGGGTTCCTCCTCTGATCAATCTGCTGGAGCTTTTCCCTGTGCCCCAGCTCTATCATACGTAGGAACCCAGTTTTGTCAGCCCCTCCAGGGACTAACCGGAAATACACCCGGATCGGAATACACCATATAAAGCTCTATCCGGAATGCTTTCAATCGATGTTGAAGGTAATCTATATTTGGTGGTCCTGGAATCTATTCATCAGGAAATCCTCTCTCTAAAGGCTCTTTTTACTTCCTTTGCGTTTTCTTTTATTGCCGCTATTTTGGTCTCAATCCTGTTAGCCGCGGTAATAACTGCCTATTTTATTTCTCCTTTTGCCCGGTTGAACAACTGGCTCCATACCTATATGCATACAGGAAAAAGCGATGAACCGGAAATACATACCAGTGACGAGATCGGCTTTTTAGCCGATACCTTTTATTCCATGGTCAGTAAAATAATAGAGGAGGAAAAAATAATACGGGAGCAATGGGATAAGATTATCGTAGCTGAAAAAGTAACTTCCCTTGGTCTTTTATCTGCCGGCATGGCTCATGAAATAAACAATCCTTTAGGATCAATTCTATCCCATGTGAATTATCTTACGGAGGTGGAAAAGGATGCAGAAAAGATTGATTCTCTAAACTGGATCGAAAATGCTGCAAATCGGATTGCAGATATAATTAATCGTATTCTTGCCTACGCCGGGAAAGGGGGAGGGCAGGAGGGTAAAAGCGATCTTAACAGGGTTATTCAGGAAACCCTGGCCATTCTTAAACATGATATACAGAAGAAAAAGATAGATGTTTCTCTTTCTCTTGCAAAGGAGCTGCCTGAGGCGAAAATCCATGAAGATGAGCTAAAACAGGTAATATTAAACCTGTTCCTTAATGCTATTCAGGCGGTGGAACCAGGCGGCAGCATTACATTAGAGAGCTGTTTGCAAAATGGCAGTATCATATTCAAGATAACAGACAACGGCAGGGGTATAAAACCGGAATTTATCAACAATATTTTTGATCCCTTTTTTACCACCAGGTCTGCGGATTCCGGCAGCGGTCTGGGTCTCTCTGTATCTTATAATATCATAAAAAATGCAAGGGGAGATATCCGGGTGGAAAGTAAATTAGACAAAGGCACTGTTGTGGAGGTCTTGATCAATGTTTATGAATATTCTGATAGTTGACGATGAAGAGGGCCTCAGAAAAGGCATAAAAAAAATACTTTCCCTACACGGTTACCTGGTTTTTGAGGCTGCAAACTGCAGTGAAGCCCGGGATATACTAAAGAGAGAAGAGGTGCATATATTGCTTCTTGATCTTAATCTGGGAATAGAAAGGGGCCTGGATTTTCTTAAAGCTATAAAAGAGGAGGAGCCTTTTCTTTCGGTAATCATTATTACCGGATACGGCAATATAGGGAGCGCTGTTGAGTGTATGAAAGCGGGGGCGCTCAATTATATTACCAAGCCAATAGCCGGAGATCTGTTGCTCTCAATTTTAAAAAGAGAAAGGCAGGAACTTCAATCCAGGCAGGAGAATATTGTCTTCCGTGAGTTGTTGGAGTCCGCATCTGCTTATAAGGTTATCAAGAGCCGTCATGCGCAGATGCAAAAGATTGAGCGTATTGTGGAAAAGGTAAAGGATAAAGAAGTAACTATTCTTATTTTAGGAGAAACAGGAACCGGAAAAGAGATCTGCGCCCGTAAAATTCATTATTCGGGAGCATACCGGGGGCGCCCCTATATTTGTATTAATTGCGCCGCTTTGAATGATAATCTACTGGAAAGCGAGCTTTTCGGTCATGAGCGTGGAGCCTTCACCGGCGCTGTAGCTAAAAAGATGGGGCGCTTTGAGCTGGCGGGCAGGGGAACGCTATTCCTCGATGAAGTTGGCGACATGAGCCTTGTCATGCAATCCAAGCTTCTTCGTGTGCTTCAGGAAAAAACCTTTGAGCGGGTCGGGGGCACAAAAACCCTGACCGCGCACTGCCGGGTTATTGCTTCCACAAACAGGGACCTGAAAAAACTTATTGCCAAAGGTAATTTTCGCAGGGATCTATATTATCGCCTGTCACTGATAACCATATCTTTGCCTTCATTGCGTGAAAGGATAGATGATATTCCTGCCCTTGTTGAGCATTTTATTGCCGAGGCTGACCGGAAATACAATAAAGAGGTAAATAGATTGAGTCCTGCTGTATTAACAAGATTAAAAGAATATAGCTGGCCGGGTAATATACGACAACTGAAAAATATTATTACTAATGCAGTAATATTGAGTGATGATTATGAATTAAGCCATATTGAGCTGCCGCAAAAAATATTGGAAGAGGAAATCTCTCTTCCCGGAGAAAGCTTGAAAGCGGCAATCGACCGTCATACCGGGGTATTGGAAAAACACATTATTAAGCAAGTACTGGCTACATCCGGAGGAAATATTTCCAGATCCGCTTCTGAGCTTGGTATTACCCGTAAAACCCTATATGACAAGATGAAACGCTGTGGTCTGTAATTCAAGGGGTAAAAGTGTTTATTCAACTAAACAGTTTTTGTTTAGCCTGCTAAACAGTGTTGTGCCGTTTGTTCAGCCGCTCCATAATTTGCTATTTTACTCACCTTTGCTAATTGCTGATAATATAAGCAATTATCTCGCATTCTCTTGTCCTGGAGAAGCCTGGTTTGTTTTGGCATGAATTTTGCTTTACTTAAGCAAAATAACGTTTAGGAGGATTAAAAACTATGAAAAGAGTACTTGCTCTGCTGGTTCTTCTGGTATTCTTGTTTCCCTGTGTTGTTTTTGCAGGCGGTGGACAGGAAAAGAAAGTGGAGGAGCAAAAGCTGGAGATCTTCAGCTGGTGGACAGCCGGCGGCGAGGCTGATGGCCTTGAGCAGATGTTCAAAATTTACAAGCAGAAATACCCTGAAATAGAGATTGTGAATGCAACAGTAGCCGGAGGCGCAGGTTCAAATGCTAAAGCTGTTCTGGCAACCAGAATGCAGGGAGGCAACCCTCCCGATTCCTTTCAGGTGCATGCAGGCCACGAGCTGATCGATACCTGGGTTGTGGCCGGAAAGATGGAGCCGATTACCTTTATTTTCAAAGAGAACGATTATATAAAGGCTTATCCTGAAGGTGTAATTGATATTATCTCTTACAAGGGTGAGATTTACAGCGTTCCTGTTAACATCCACCGTTCAAATGTGCTGTGGTACAATAAAAAGGTTTTTTCTGATAATGGGCTGAAGGCCCCGGCAACCTTTGCTGAATTCTTTGAAGTGGCTGAAGCCCTTGCCGCTAAGGGAATCACACCGCTGGCCCTCGGAGATAATGGTATCTGGGCTGCCACCCATATGCTGGAAAGTGTCTTATGCGGGGTTTTGGGCCCTGATAAGTACAAAGGGTTATGGGATGGTTCTACAGCCTGGGATAGTTCGGAAGCCAAAAAAGCCCTGGCCACCTATGTTGAGATGCTGCAATATGTGAATACAGATCATGCCGCTTTGGGTTGGGATGGGGCCGCTCAGTATGTTGCTGACGGTACCTGTGCTATGACTATTATGGGCGACTGGGCACAGGGGTATTACACATCCAAGGGACTTAAGGCTGATGTTGACTATGGCTGGATACCCGCACCGGGAACGGGCGGCGTATTTATAATGCTTTCCGACTCTTTCGGCCTGCCCAAAGGCGCGCCGCACAGAGACGCGGCGGTAAAATGGCTTACGGTTTGTGCTTCAAAAGAGGGACAGGATGCATTCAATCCCCTTAAAGGATCGATTCCCAGCCGCATCGACGGTAACCGCAACCTCTATGATGTATATCTCAAGTCCGCCATGGATGATTTTGGCGCAAACAGCATTGTTCCCAGTGTTGCCCATGGCGCGGCAGCCTCAGAAGGCTGGGTAACTGAAATTAATGATGTTATGACCTTTTTTGTTTCCGACCAGAATGTAGATAAGGCAGGCGCGGATTTCCAGAAAGCTGCAGCTAAATACGCAAAATAAAGGTAAGTTTAGAGGCTGCTCTTTTGGGAGCAGCCTCTTCCTCAATGTATAATGATTAAAACTAAAAAAGACCGTTTAAAAGCAATTGGTATTATTCTTCCTTCGGTTGTGGCCGTTTTTATATTTGTTTACGGTTTTATACTATGGTCGCTGCGGGCCTCATTTTCCGCCTGGGACGGAATAATGCCGGATTTTACCTTTGTAGGCTTGAAAAACTATTTTGAAGTATTCACTTCAACCCGTTTCCGCATAGATATTTGGAATACATTTTTCTTTACCTTCTTTTTTCTTGCCCTGACAATCTGTGCCGGCCTGTTTTTGGCCCTTTTACTTGACAGTAAAATTAAAGGTGAGGGCGTTTTCAGGAATCTTTTTCTCTTTCCCATGGCCATATCATTTGTGGTAACAGGTGTCGTATGGCGTTGGGTCTTTAATCCTACTGTCGGTATAAACGTTCTTCTTCAGTCTATTGGTTTAGGCTGGGCTCAATGGGGTTGGTATACCGACCCATCCATGTATTTGAATTTTCATCCGGCCCTTATTCCTGTTTTTATAGCAGCTTCCTGGCAGTTAAGCGGCTATACTATGGCAATGTACCTGGCCGGGCTGCGGGGAATTCCAGAGCAGTTAATAGAAGCTGCAACTATTGATGGCGCAACCTTCTTTCAGACCATTCGCTATATAATACTTCCCCTGTTAAAACCCATCACCCTTTCGGCAATGATCGTTTTGGGTCACATCTCGTTAAAAATATTCGATCTTGTATATACTATGACCGGAAAAGGGCCGGCCTTTGCTACAGATATGCCGGCAATTTATATGTTTGAAACAACCTTTAGAGGCAATCACTATGCGCAAGGATCAGTGATTTCAATAATTATGCTTCTTATGGTGGCTATTGTTATTGTTCCCTATTTATTCTCTACTTTCAGGAAAGAAAAAGCATGAGCAGCCGGGAACTTACAGTAAGGTTGAATAGAATTGGGGTAAAAACCTTAATCTATCTATTACTCATTCTATTCTCTATTTATTTTCTGATACCCATATATGTGATGCTGGTTACCGGCTTGAAGAGCTTTCAAGAGGTAAATCTCAAAGATATGTGGTCCCTGCCCGTCAGGCTTTCTTTGGACGGATTTAAAAAAGCCGCAGTTAAACTCTATCCTAATTTGAGGAACAGCTTTCTTCTTGCCATACCGGCCACCATGGTCTCTGCTTTGCTTGGCTCGCTTAACGGTTATATTTTTTCAAAATGGAGATTTAAGGGCTTTGATCTGTTATTTGTCTTCGTTCTGTTCGGCATGTTTATTCCCTATCAGAGTATTCTTATTCCTTTAGTTCAGTTCTTAAGTAAAATAGGACTCTATGGCAGTTTATGGGGATTAATTCTGGTTCATATTGTATATGGCCTGCCCATAACAACACTTATTTTCAGAAATTACTATTCTGAAATTCCGGATTCCCTGCTGGAAGCAGGGCACATGGACGGACTGGGGTTATTTGGAGTATACAGGCGGATTATTTTTCCTCTCTCCATACCTGCCTTCGTAGTGGTTGTGATCTGGCAATTCACAAATATTTGGAATGAGTTTCTCTTTGCCGTGGTTATTACCCAGAATCCGAAAATGCAGGTAATTACTGTAGCACTGCAGAATCTTGCCGGCAGCCAGATAGTTGAATGGAATGTGCAGATGGCCGGAGCATTGATAACCGCAATGCCCACCCTGATAATCTATATACTGTTAGGCAGATATTTTATACGTGGTTTATTGGCAGGATCGGTAAAATCTTGAAAGTAAAGATAAACGCTAATCATGATTCTGTTGATTTATTATTTAACGGAGAATCTTTACATTGAGCTTTTAATCTGTTAATAATATTTTATGGATATTATCACTTCGAGTAATAATAATGCAGATTTGGGCAAAGAACTTGCCGGCCAGCTTAAGTCATTCAACGAACTAAGCCAGAGTATTGCCAGTAATATCTGGGATATCAAATCAGTGGATGATGTAAATAACAGCTATATACTGGAGATGATACAGGCCGCAGAAAACAATATGAAATCCATTTCCAGATGTCATAATGAACTGGAAGGTATTACTCAAAGCTCGGAAAAAATTGTTCAGCACGTGGAAAACTCGATAAAACAGATCTACAACACCGAGGGCTCCTCCCGGATGAGCCTGGAGGCTATGCGTGAAGCCACTGATGCCCTGGAACAGATGGAAAAGCGCTTCCAGGTTTTTCGCCAGCTATTTACCAGTGTGGAAAAATCAACCGAAAAAATCTTCGCCGGTATTGCGGGTATCGAGGATGTTTCCGTTATGACCAATATTTTAGCTCTGAACGCTTATATTGTAGCGGCGCGAGCAGGAGTTCACGGCACGGGGTTCAAGGTTGTAGCCCGTGAAGTAAGAAAATTAGCCGATCAAACCAAATCCCTTACCGATGAGATAACCGGTTCACTCAAGGAATTGAAAAAATATTACACCAATACTTTTAAATCTCTGGAAGAATATGAGAAAATTAAAAATACCGTACATAACCGGGTTGTTTCCACAGAAGAAGAACTGAGTAGATCCTTCGATTCTCTGCAGATGGTGGATTCAGAGATCAAAGCGATCAATGATTTAGTGCACAAACAATCCGCCGGTACAGGGGAGATTTTTTCCCAGGTCTCTCAGGTCAATAGTTCAGCTAAGCTTTTAGCCTACAGCTCCAGGCATATTATCTCAAACCTTAATAACCAGTCCAATATAATAAATGAAATCGATAATGAAGCTGAAACAATCAGGCGTTATGCTGATGCTCAGGAAAAAAAACTCATCAGTTTAAATGTATTAAAGCGGGATAAATCCATCATCCGGATCGGACATGATGTAGCATACCCGCCCTGGGTCTATATAACCGGCGGAAAATCTGCAGGCTTAAGCGTTGAAGTAGTGAAAGAGCTTTTTGCAAAGTTGGAGTCAAAAACAGCTTTCCAGGCTAATCAGTGGGAGACCATTGTGACGTCGCTGCTGGAAAATAAGATACAGCTCATCCTAAATGTGGGCTGGCCGAATGAATTCTTTTCAGATAAACCGGTAATTGCCACCCTGCCGTACGCACAATTTGAGGTCCAGGTTTTTTTCTCTAAACAGAGAATGAATGGTTTGCTACCCTTAACTGAATTAAAAGGAAAAAAAATTGCCGTACAGAAAGGCTCCTATGTTGTTGAGTATATGAAAAAGTACGGCTGCCGGATTATTGAAGTGGAGAATGATGTCCAGGGTATTGTCCAGTTAATCTGGCAGAAAATTGATGGGATTGTCACTGAAAAACAGGTGGGGAATTATCTTTCAAAGAAATTCTTTCAAGGAGATATTATTCCGGCAACAGATGTCCTGGACCGGCTGGATGTTGTATTTGTTCTGCACGAGGATAATACAAAGCTGCGGGACAGTATTAACGAAATGCTCTCCGGAGAAGAGATCAGCCGGGAGATTGCCAGGATATTTACCGGAGATACTATTCGAGCGCCAGGGTGAATTCGCGGCTGATGCTCAAATTGGAAAAAAACCCGGTCAGATCTTCACTGGAACCGAAGTTCCTACGCTCCACAGTCGATTGTATAGTGTATCCTCCACGGGAGAAAGAGCTTTATTGTGGGGAGGATATGTGAATTGAATACGGAGGAAAATTCGTGTATATTAGGTCTATAGTAGAGATGAGGTAAACAGAATGAGTACAAAGATCCAGGTAAAAGATGGAATTTATCAAATTTCAATACCGGTAAAGGAGGCCTTTGAAGATGATAATCTTCGAAGGTTCCTTGAGTTTCAACGGGTTGAAGGGATTGTTTCCCACTCTAAAGCAACAGACGAGCAGATAGCAGCCCTCGCTGACGAGGTTGATCGAAACTACTGGGAAAGAAACAAGGGCCGGTTTTTACGTGGACTTAGTGATTGATACGAATGTTATCTTTTCAGCTTTACTTAAAAGCGACACCAAAGAGCTAAAAATCATTACTTCAGGAAAGTACGATATTTATGCATGCCAGTACAGCGTAATTGAGTTGTTTAAATACAAGGAGAAACTACTTGATTTTTCTGGTTTGGATGAAGAAGCCATCCTAAAAGTCTATTATGTGATATTGCAACATATTCGGCCTATTGATGATAGTGAATTCCCGGAGGGTATTCGTAGAGAAGCGTTTGAATTGTGCAAAGAAGTAGATGAACATGATATGTTGTTTGTAGCGGCGACAATAATGATAGACGGGTACCTGTGGACCGGGGATAAGAAGCTCAGGAAAGGTTTATTGGAAAAAGGATTTACTCATACAATTTCAACTGCCGAGCTTTTGGCAAGACAGTGATTTTTAACTGACAGGTGCCACGTCTAAAATTGATTTGAATTAACCGAAAAAGAAATCTTACTTCAAATAGACAGATAGTACTTTTTCACAAATTAATCCAACCCGATAAAAAGAGGGGTAGTAGAGTCCTGGTGGGTCAACGGTTAGCCGGGAGCAGAGCCTGTTCCTGCCTGAAGGTGTAGCCGGCAGATAGAGGGCTTTTTAACCCCAGGAAAATAGAGATTTCTTCTTCCCGGTTAACTGCAAAGCTTAGATAGGCATCCAGGGGCAGCCCTGTGGAAACTGACAGGGTTTTTATCTCCAGGTGGATTTCGGCCCCCATTGAATAACGGACCAGCTGTTCCCCGGTCAGGCAGATATCAAAAAAAGGAATCAGGAAAATGTCCTCAAAATAGATAGAGGGATTCCAGAGTCCCCCGCGTAATTTAAAGATGGGCAGGGAAAGGTCGAGAGTGAAAAGCCCTGCCAATTGGGAGCGGGGACCCTGCAGGTAGCCCCTGATGGGAGGAAGCTGCCAGCGGGCCCTGTCAAGGGCATAGTACCAGTTGCAATCCAGCCCTATTTCCGCCAGGGCGAAGTCGCGGCTTATGTTCAAATTGGAAAAAAACCCGGTCAGATCTTCACTGGAACCGAAATCCCTGCGCTCAACAGTTGATTGGAACCAGAGATTGACAGAAGTCCAGGGAAACTGCAAGGCTGAAGACAGAAAGGGAGTGAAGCTCAATCTGGAAAAATCAGTCTCAAAAAAGGTCGCGGCCGTTCCTATAGAGAGTTCGCCGAGACCGTTGGTTATAGAGCGGTACAGAGGAAACTGCAGCCTGCTCTCCAGGGAATATTCTTCAACTGTAGTTAAGGCAAAAGATAACAGCAGGGGCCTTAAAAATTTTGTTTCCAGGGAAAGATCAATTTCCGTTGCCTGATCGTTGAAATTGTATAATGTTTCCAGCAGATATTGAATATCTCCCAAAGCAGAAACTCCCATAATCCCGGCGCCGGCGCGTATAACCTGCACTGAATCCCGGGCAATTTCCGCTTGCAACAGGGGATAACGCACCCTGGGCAGCAGGGTAGCCAGGTTGTCAAGGTATCCTCCACGCTTTATTTCCGGCATTTCCATCTGCGGCGCCTCCATCGCCGGGAACTCCAGGAATGAGGTTTTTTCCGGCCTGGCCCCTATGCGGTAAAGAGCCTTGCCATCAGAAGAAACATCAACATAGTAAAGCTCCTCACCGGTTATCACCGGGGCATATCCTCCTTCATGGAGGCGGTAGAGCTCTGCGTTCTGCGTGTTATAGCCATAGAGAGAGTATTCTCCCCAGTAGTTGGCAGAGAACAAGAGCATATCTTTATAGAGGGAAAGAGCGCTTTCCCGGTACGGGGTTTCAATTAAAGGGATAAGAGGATCAGCCGCAGCCTTTTCTGTACCCTGCCTATTCCGCAGATCCGTGACTTCCAGAGAATAGAGACTGAAATTCTGCCAGTTGCGCCGTGCTGAAAGATAGAGGCGGTCAGAGGCTGCCAGGATTTCACCTATGAGCAGCTCGCTCTCCAGCAGCAGCTGCGGTTCTGCTCCCTTTCGCACTTCCTCAAGAAGGTAAAGCTCGGAACCGAAAGCGGCAGTGCGGTCTCTGGCATAGATAACTTCGCCCCCCGGAAGCAGGTCAAAAGCCCTGATCTGCTCTTTCAGCAGCACATTGTCTTTACCCTTTTTTAGATCATACTCATGGAGCCTGGTTGTAAATCCATACCCCCGGTACCAGATATTGGCAAAGCCGCTTTCTATTTCCAGGTCCAGATAATACAGCTTATCTCCATGGATTCTGAGCGGCCCGGAAAAGGGGGAGGTCGATGAGACCAGTTTCTTAGTATTATTACTGTCAAGATCCTGTTCAACCAGCTCATAGTGCCACTGCCGGTCAAATACTGAAGTCTTCAAGGTATAGGCACGCTGATAATAAAGCTTTCCATTATGAACCAGGGGATTTTCAATTTCCCAGAAGATGGGGGTTACCTGTGTTCCACGCTTTTTGTAATCAATGAAAAAATTTTCCTCCCAGCGCTGCCAGTCGCGCCATAGACGGTGAATAGATTTACCGAATACTCTTTTTGCCGTGCGGTCAAGTCCCAGTGCCGGGATCAGTGGGGAAAGATAAGCGAGGGGAGAGGCTCCGTATTGGTTGATAAACTGGGCCAGCTTATCTTCTCCGTAAGTGCTGAGCAGATAATCGATAAACTGAGCTCCAAAGAGGTAAGCGCCGCTGCCTCCCGGATATGAGGCAGGCTCGAAGGTTGCTTCCACAAGGGAGGGAAAACGGTACTCCCCGGTACGCGCAGCCATATAAGCGGAAAAGGCCCCTTCATTGAGCCGTCCCGAATACTTTGAGAAACTGGATTCAGCATATACGGCTATCCCTTCTGTGAGCCAGAGGGGCGCCAGGAGGTTGGGCGCGGCTATATTGCCGAATATAAAGATAAAAAATCCCGGTGTGCCGCCGGCCGTAGTCAGGTGCAGCATATGAGTGTATTCATGAATACCCACCTGGGACCACCAATTCTGGGCGAAGCTTAAAGAGCCTGTTGAAGGGGAATAGGGGAAGAGGTGTATGGAGTTGAATACAGGATCGGCAATGCCGTTGGTAAAGGTTCCGAGATCCTCCAGGACCACGGGAGTGCGCTTCAGGCTGTTTCCCAGAAGGTTTTCCAGCCTGGAGCGGTGGTATTCCAGGGTCTTTATTACCTCCGCCGCTTCTTTTTCCCCTTCCGGTGCCCGGTAAAAAATGGTAAAGCCCTGGCTTTTAAGTGTGCGCCATTCAGCAAAAAGAGAAAAAGTGAGCAGCAGGAATAATAATGTAACCGGGAGCAGTTTCCTCATTATGAACGATAATAGATTAAAAAGCGTAACCGGGGCAACTTAAAAATAAGAAAATTAATTTCGAGGTAATGGAATTGCTGTCATTATAGTATTTCCCCTGCCGGCCTGTTGACAAAGATATTTTTTTTGGGCACTATTTGTATCAAATAAAATCAGGGGAGGTTCCCGAGTGGTCAAAGGGGGCAGACTGTAAATCTGTTGGCTACGCCTTCGAAGGTTCAAATCCTTCTCTCCCCAGTTGAAAAGATCCCTGTCCGCGGACTGTCTCTGCAGGCAGGGCTTTTTTTATATGGCAAATGGTCTGAATCAGGGCATGGATCCGCCCACAGGCTTTTAAAAAAATTCTTGCAGTTGCAATCAATGAAAGGTATTATTCAAGGTGAGTTTTTACAGCAAAGGATTGCGCTTCGAGTGCAGCCGCTGTTCCCGATGCTGCCGGCTTACACCGGGATACGTTTTTCTTAGCCGCAATGATCTGGCCCGTCTGGCCGGAGCCACGGGCTTAACCGGGGAAGAGGTGTTGGGAAAATACTGCCGGGAGGTGAATATCGGCATATTCAGGCGTATCAGTCTGAAGGAAAAGGCGAATCTGGACTGCATTTTCTGGGAAGACGGGGGATGCAGCGTATACCGGGATCGTCCCTTCCAGTGCCGCAGTTTTCCTTTCTGGAACGCGCATCTCTACTCTGAAGAGAGCTGGCGGGAAGCGGCAAAGGAGTGTCCCGGCATAGGACAGGGAAGCCTGCATCCGGAAGAAGAGATCCGGGACTGGCTTAATAAACAGGAAAAGGAAGACTTTTTATAAGATGAAGCTGAAATTCTGGGGAGTGCGGGGCTCCATTCCCACGCCGCTTACCCCGGAACAGATCAAAAGCCGGATCGCTGCTGTGATCATGCGTGTACGAAGGAGTGATCTGGAGAGTACTGAAAGCCGCCGCCTTTTTCTTGAAAGCCTGCCTCCCTATCTATATGGCACAATTGGGGGAAACACAACCTGTATTGAAATCAGGGCTGCAGACAATAAAATGATCATTATCGATGCCGGTTCAGGCTTGAGAGGGCTGGGAGCCTCTTTATCTGAAAGAGGAGAAAAAGTGAATGAGTTTCACATTTTCTTTACTCATTTCCACTGGGACCACTTGCAGGGGCTTCCCTTTTTCGCTCCGGTAGTCTTTACACCGGGGAATAAGCTCTTCTTTTACAGCCCCGAGGATGATCTGGAGTTGATATTAAAAGGACAGATGCGAAAGCCCTATTTTCCCATAACCATGGAGATGATGAATGCCGAGCTCAGCTTTATCAAATTAGAGGGCACGGAAATGGCCATGGGCTCTACCCTGATCAAATGGAAAGCCATGCGTCACCCCGGGGGCTGCTATGCCTATAAGATCACTGAAAATGAGAAAAGCCTGATCTTTGCTACGGATTCCGAGATTACCCTTGATGATTTCAAAAGGGTGGAAGAGAACAGCAGTTTTTTTGAAAAGGTCGATCTTCTGATACTTGACGCTCAATACACCCTGGGGGAAGCGATTGAGAAGTATGACTGGGGTCACACTTCATATTCCATGGCAATTGATTTTGCCACGGAATGGGGAATTAAGGCTTTAGCTCTTTTCCACCATGAACCCAATTATACGGATCGTAAGATCTACTCCATTCATAATTCCGCAGAATGGTATTTGGCCCGTTTGGGCGATAAAAAGTTAAAGCTGTTCACTGCGGTTGAGGGGCTGGAAATTAACCTTTAAGCGCAGATTACAGCTGAATAAGGCGGCTGTTTGGCCTTTGAAAAGCGTAAAAAAATGTAAAAAGAATGATTTTTCAAGAAGCGGCCAAAGAAAAGAGTTATATTACACTATAGATCATTAATATTAATGGTGGTGAAATTATGCTATTACGTTTAAAATCTTGCGTGTTCAGCGCAAAAAGTAGTCAAGTCCAGCGCCCGAATGCATTGCGTCGGATTTTTGCTTTAAGGAGTTCGGTTGTGGATGTAATCTGCGCTGGGAAAAAGAAAAAGATATTTTTTTATATTATTCTGTTTTTGATTTTTGTTCCCCTGTATGGTGAATACAATCCTGCCGCAGGGAGCAGTAACTTTACTGATCTTTATTCTCCTGTTTTCTTAGGCGGAAGCTCAAGTATTGTCTCTACAGAGTCTCCTGCCGGCGATCTGCTCAATCCTGCGGCCTCGGGTGCCAAGCAGCGCTTAACCCTGGATTTCAGCTATATAAGCCTGCTGGGGCTGGGCAGTGAAGAGGGACTGGGCCATGTAGTCAATACCGGGATCACCCTGCCGACCCGCGCAGGAGTATTCAGCGGTTCCGCCCGTTTTTTAACCTCTCCCTTTGAGAGTCTCGATCTTGGCACCCTGGCCGGGATTAATGTTTCCTTTGCCAAGGATCTCTTTACCGACCTGCTGGTGGGAGCAGGCCTTGGCGGGCAATTCGGAGCGGATTGGAGCGCCGGGCTGGATCTGGGATTTATCCATTTACCAGGCGAATGGCTCTTTTTCAGAGATTTTCGCTGGGGAGCTGCTCTGAGAGGTTTGGGAAAGGGTTATACCCCTGCGGCGGGGGTAAGCTCCTTTCCTCCCGTGTTTACCCCTGCTTTAGGCGCCGCGTTTAACCTGGTAAACAGCCGCGATCTGCTCTGGAGTTTATCTTCAGACCTGGCTTTTCCCACTTTTCAGGATATTCGCCTTTCTATGGGAAGTGACTTTACTTATAAAGATATCTTTACCCTGCGTACCGCCTTGCTGCTGGATCTTGATGATATGGTGGAAAACAGGGCGCGAACCCTGCCACTTTCCTTCGGACTGGCCTTAAAGTTTTCAACATCTATTCGCCAGGATAAGAGTGAAGTAAAGACCAGTGTATCCGCAGCGCCCCTGCAGCAGGGTATCTGGGGTATCGGCGCCGGCCTGAATGTGCCTATTGGTTTGGTGGACCGGGATGCGCCGGAAATTACCATTGATACTGCAAAAGAGAGATATATTTCACCCAATCTTGACGGCGTTCTGGATGATCTGAATAAGCCGGTTTCTATTATTGATCACCGTTTCGTAAAGGGCTACCGTTTCCTGATCTATGATGAAAAGCAGAATATGGTAAGGGAAATTGTAAATAAAGATGAAAGGCCGGAAAACAAAACTTTTAAGAATTTTCTATCCCGCCTCTTTTATGTTAAAGAGGGAATAACCATACCGGAAACATTGCGCTGGGACGGCCGCTCCTCTTCAGGCAGTGTAGTTGCTGACGGCGCCTACACCTATCTGGTTGAAGCCTGGGACGACAATGGTAATACCGGTCGCAGCCCTGAAGGAAGAGTTGTTGTTGATAATACGGCGCCCCTGGTTACGGTAGAGACTCCCTACGTTATCTTCTCGCCCAATGCGGATGGCAACAAGGATGTGCTGCCGTTTACACAGGAGGGTTCGCAGGAAGATCTCTGGCAGGGTTCTTTGCGGGATGTTAACGGCCAGGAGGTGGCCCTCCTGGTCTGGGAGTCACAGGCGCCTGAAAATTTTGACTGGGACGGCAGGAATAAGGAGGAAATCCTTTCCCCCGATGGTGTATACAGCTACCGGGTTACAGCCACCGACCGCGCCGGAAACAGCGGCTCCGCGCAGATCGATAATATTATCATCAATACCGAGGCCACACCCATTAATCTGAATATTGATAAATCATTTTTCTCTCCCAATAGCGACGGGATTAAGGACAGCTTAATTTTAAGACTGGATGTGCCGGTAACATCAGGTATCGAGAAATGGAGCTTGGCCATTATAGATGAAAAGCAGGAGATCAGGCGTACCTTCAGCGGCGCCGGATATATTACGGGACTTATTGAGTTTGACGGCAGGGGAGAGAACAAGAATTTACTCGCCGAAGGGGGCTACCGCGGCAGGCTGGATGTGCTTTATGAAAATGGCAATAATCCTCAAGCCGAGTCACCCCTCTTTACTCTGGATTTGACGCCGCCGGCAGCTGTGGTGAGCTCGAATTTGACTATTTTTTCACCGGACGGCGACGGCAGTAAGGATGAGGTGCTGTTCTATCAGGAAACCTCCGATGAAGAGCTCTGGCAGGGAACTCTTACCGACCATAAAGGCAAGGCTGTAAGAGCTTTTTCCTGGCGGGGCAGGGCGGATGACCAGCTGGTGTGGGCAGGACGCGACGACAACGGCATGCTGCTTGAAGATGGTAAATACTCTTATGTTCTTGAGTCCGTAGACCGGGCCGGCAATAAGGGCAGCTCCAGGGCGATCTTTCTGGAATTGAATACTGAGAAGACTGAAGTTTTTATTACTACGGATGGAAACTATTTTTCACCCAATTCAGATGGCACTAAAGACCGGCTGAAGCTGATTCCCACCCTGAAGGTTCTAAGGGGAGTCAAGCGTTTCGATTTGCGGATAATGGATAAGGATGGTCAGCTGGTAAAGAATTTCAGCGGCCAGAACCGGGCGCCGGAAACCTACGCCTGGGATGGCTTGAGTAACGATGGGAAGCGTTTGCCCGACGGCGAGTATCGGGCTGAGCTGGTGCTGGATTACGATAAGGGAGACCATCACCAGGTACGCACCGCACCATTTATTATTGATACCGGAGCGCCCACAGTGGAACTCACGGCAGAGTACACCCTCTTCTCACCGGATGGCGATGGGCTGCGTGACCGTCTGCCCATAAGCCAGAAATCAAGTGTGGAGGATCTCTGGGAAGGAGAGATCACTGACAGCAGCGGCGAGGTGGTGAAGTCCATTTTCTGGAAAGGAAATGCAGCCGGTTTCAGCTGGGACGGCACAGATGAAAACGGCAACCGTATTCCGGATGGTTTGTATACCTATACTCTGCGCTCAACCGACAGGGCAGGCAACAGTGTTGCTGCAGCAATCAAAGGAATAGAGATCGATACACGTAGAACATCGCTCTTTCTAACAGCTTCTGAAACCGGGTTGTCTCCCAATGGCGACAGCTATAAAGACGATATTACCTTTCAAAGCTATGTTGGGTTGACCGAAGGTATCCAATCCTGGCGTCTGGATTTAATCCATAAGACGCTTGGTGTACAGAAGAGTTTCGCAGGCGCCGACCAGGTGCCGAAATCCATTCAGTGGCGGGGTAAGGGTGATAACAAGCCGGCTCCGGATGGTATATACCACGCTGTTCTGCAGCTGGATTATTACAAGGGCAACCGGCCCGAGGCAAAGACAGCGCCCTTTGTTCTGGATGTAACCCCGCCCAGGATCGATCTGAAAATCAACCCTCAGCCCTTTTCTCCGGATAATGATGGTGTGGATGATGAATTGCTGATCAACTTGAAGGTGGAGGATATAAGCCCCATTGCGGACTGGCGCCTCGATATCGACGACCCCATGGGTAATCTTTTTTCCCGTTTTTCCGGGCGGGGTCTGCCGAGCGACCGGATTGTCTGGGATGGTCTTTCTGAGAATGGGGAGTTGGTACAGGCGGCTGAGGATTATCCCCTCTCCCTGGAGATAACTGATAACCTGGGCAATAAGGCACAGCTGAATAAGCTGATCCCGGTGGATGTGCTGGTAATCCGTGATGGCGATAAACTTAAGGTACGCATTGCAAGTATAACCTTTCCCGCCAACTCACCGGATCTGGGCGCTGTAGAGGACCAGGAGAAAGTAGCAAGAAATAACAGGACTCTGAAACGGTTGGCGGAGATTTTCAAGAAATACAGTACCTACCGCATCCGTATTGAGGGCCATGCCAATAATCTTTCCTGGGCGGATCCGGTTAAAGCAGCTGCCGAGGAGAAGGAGGAACTTATACCTCTTTCAACTAAACGGGCTGAGGCGGTAAAAGAAGCGCTGGTGGCTCATGGTCTGGATAGCGGCCGGATAACCACGGTGGGTCTGGGCGGAACAAGCCCCATTGTACCCTTCAGTGATGAAACAAATCGCTGGAAGAACCGCAGGGTGGAGTTTATACTTATAAAGAAACAATGAGGAGTATACTTATCTTCCTGCTGCTCCTGCTCTTTTTAGCTGCAGGGGCAGGGGGCGCTCTTTTTTATCTGAATTCAGCCACGGACCCGGTAAAAGGGCAGAGCTTTATTTTCAGGGTGGAAAAGGGTGAGAGCCTTTCAACGATTGCCTACCGTCTGCAGAGGAATGACCTGCTGCGGTCAGCGCTTTTACTTAAGCTTTTCAGCCGTTTCAAGAAAACGGAGAGCGCCTTTAAAAGCGGCACTTTCCAGATCCCGGCGGCGGCTACTACTGCGGATATTCACGATTTGCTGGTAGCCGGCAACCAGAATGAGGTGCGTGTTACTATTCCGGAAGGATGGACTATAAAAAAGATTGCGAAACGTTTAGCGGAAAAAAGGATTACCACAGCGGAAGATTTTGAATCCGCCTCACGGGAGAAGACCGTTATGCAGGCTTTTGGCATTCCGGCAGACAGCCTGGAAGGCTACCTCTTTCCGGACACCTACTATTTCCCTGAGGGTTTCCCCGCTTCAGTGATAGTTGAACAGATGGTGGAGAATTTTTTTCGCCATCTTGAAGAGATGCTTCCCGATTATGACGATTGGCCTGAAGATAAACTTCATGAACGTATTATAATGGCCTCAATAATTGAGCGTGAGTACAAAATAGCTGAAGAAGCGCCGTTAATCGCCTCTGTTTTTTATAATCGTTTGAACTATAATATCGGACTTGAATCCTGTGCCACCCTTGAATATATTATAACTGAAGTCCAGGAGAAAGCGCACCCGGAATATTTAACACTTGAACATAAGAAAATAGATTCAGCCTATAATACCTATAAATGGGCAGGACTGCCGCCCGGTCCAATTTCCAATCCTGGAGTGGTAGCCTTGAAAGCATCATTTGAGCCGGCGAAAACTGATTACTGGTATTTTTTGCTCAAAGATCCGGGAAATGGCCGGCATTATTTTTCCAGTAAACTTGAGGAGCATAATACAGCCAAGTACTTTTATCTCAAGCAATGAAAATACCCGATCGTATTATTGACGAAATAATTCAACGCCTCGATATTGCTGAGGTTGTAGGTGAATATGTAACACTTAAGCCAAAGGGAGGCCGTTATTGGGGGCTCTGTCCCTTTCACCAGGAGAAAACTCCTTCATTTACTGTTACGCCGGATAAAGGGGTTTATTACTGTTTCGGATGCCACCAGGGGGGCAGTATCTATAGTTTTGTTATGGAAATGGAGAAGCTTACCTTTGTGGAGGCGGTCAGTTTTCTGGCCAAAAAGGCCGGAGTGGAGATTTCCCGGGAGGAAAAAACAGAAAATTCAGACAAGAGGAGCGCCTTCCTGGAGCTTTACCGGCGGGTTGCCGGAAGTCTGCACCATATTCTGATGAACCGGGAGATCGCTGAACGCGCCAGGAATTATCTGCAGTCGCGCGGTTTCAATCAGGACACACTGAGCTTTTTTCAGGTGGGTTATGCCCCGGCTGACAGGAACTGGTTTTACGGGTTTTTGCGTAAGAAAAACTATTCGGAGGATTTTCTAAAGGCTTCAGGGCTGTTTTCCCAGCGTGACGGCAGGGTAAACCCCTATTTCCGGGACCGGATAATTTTTCCTATTGTCAATACCCGGGGAGAGGTAATTGCCTTTGGCGGGCGCACTCTCGGTGACTCCCTGCCCAAGTATCTTAATTCGCCGGAGACACCTTTTTTCCACAAGGGTGATACTTTATTCGGCCTGAATCAGGCCATAAAGTCAATTCGCAGAGAGAAGAATTTTATACTGGTCGAGGGATATCTGGATGTACTCGCTTTGAAACAGTGCGGTATAGACAACGCAGTGGCTCCCCTGGGCACCTCGCTTACCCAGGGGCAGGTAAAGTTGTTGAAGCGCTACAGTGAAAAGGGCGTGCTTCTTTTTGACAGCGATGAAGCGGGTTTAAGAGCCTCCCGCAAGGCTATAAACCTTTTTGAAAGCTCTGATGTACAAATCAGGGTGGTGGAGCTGTCAGAGGGGAGTGATCCGGCGGATATTATGCAAAAAGAAGGCTGCGAAGCATTGAAAAAAAAAGTAAAATATCCTATAACTAGTTTTCAGTTTCTAATAAATAAAGCACTCTCGCTTTATGACATTCAGACTCCTGATGGGAAAGAGG
>JAUVWI010000081.1 GCA_030604195.1 Spirochaetales bacterium | reverse complement strand
GCCTAGCAGACCTGGATAAAAAGCCAACTGAGTGTTTGATCCAGCCCGCACTGCGATAAAACCTATCCCATCGCTCCACAATTCTTCCTCCCGGCCCTATTGAAAATACTGATGCGTCAGTACTGTAAATCATTAAAACCTCTTGACAAGAAATTGCATACAGTATACAGTATAAAGAAATAATTGATCTTTAGGAGGAATCGTATGAAAAAATCTTTGGTATTGCTTCTGGTTCTCTTGGTCCCTTTCTTCGTTTTCGGAGGAGGCCAGAAAGAAGCTGCAGCGCCAGAAAGCGTAGAGGAGTTCTATAAGAACAACGTAATGACGATAGTTGCCAATGGCGGAGTGGGTGGAGGAACAGATTTTGCGGCTCGCTTATTTGCCAGTTATTGGTCGCAGGCAACTGGAGGGGCGATGGTAGTCAAAGTCATGTCAGGCGGCGGTGGCATCGAAGGATTAAACTATGTATACCGAGCAAAACCCGATGGTCTAACAATAGGAGATACCCATCATCCATCAGATATGACTGCTCCAAAACTTCTGGGTACGCCTGGTCCTGATTTTGATACCAGGGAATTGAGTTGGATAGGATTCTTTGGCTTTGATCCAGGCTATCTTTGGATAAGCGCAGATTCACCAATCAAGACAGTGCAAGATTTAAGAAGCGCGGGAAATATTAAATTTGGAGGAGCCAGTCCTGCGAGTACGGGAACTCTTCGTACTGCTGTCGCTATAAACATTTTAGGACTCGATGATGCTGATATAATATTTGGCTATGAAGCTCCAGAGCTAGGGCTCTCTACAAAGAGAGGGGAAATACTGGGTTATTCACTGGAAGCTTCTTCCGGTAGCGTCGAGGTAGAAAAGGGGTTCGTCAGACCATTCTGTTCTGTGACTTTTGAAAGAACAGCATGGTATCCTGACGCACCGTCCCTTGCAGAACTTGCCGGCGACCTTACAGCTGAGCAAGAGGATATGTTGAGATTTGTAGAGGCATTGGTTGATGGCAAATCATTTTTTGGCCCCCCGGGAATAGCCGCCGACAAATTAGATTTTTTACGCCGCTCCTTTGACAAGGTTATGCAAGAGCCGGGCTTTTTAAAGCAAGTCAAGGTGAGATGGGCGATTTGGCAGACTCCAATGACCGGTGAGGAGCTGGAAAAGGATTTGAACATAGTGCTGAGCATGCCGCAGAACAAAATAGAAGGAACTCGTAATCTTGTTAAGATGTATATCAAGTAGAACTCCTGCGGATTCTGTTGGATTGGTTAGACAACTCATCTGTAATTAAGCTATCGTGAATAGTTTCTAATCTTGATCCCCAAGGAAAATACAGCATTCCCAGGGGATCAAGAATTTCAGTCGACATAAGGAAGAATATTTTATGATTATCCAGGCGTTTTTCCAAGCTCTACAGAGCTTTCTCCATGTAGAAATATGGCTGATTATGTTTTGCGGCGCAGCCATTGGCATAATTTTTGGAATAATCCCAGGTCTTGGGTCCATTGTTGCGATGGCTGTATTCCTGCCGTTAGTATTCTATATGACACCGGATCAAGCACTCCCACTATTCATAGCGATATGTGCCACAAGTTACACGGGAGGAGCAGTAACCGCTATTCTATTGAACATCCCAGGAACCGCACCTAATGCAGCAACTCTTATTGATGGGTACCCTATGACACAAAAAGGTGAAGGCGCTCGAGCTTTGGGGGCTGCATTAGTAAGTTCAGGATTAGGTGGTATTTTGTCAGTATTTCTTGCACTGGCAATGGTGCCCCTTGTATTACCATTGATTTTCGCTATTCGCTCTGCAGACATGGTCTTTGTCGTACTTTTAGGGATTTCCTTTATTGCAGTATTGAGTAAGGGCTCTATGCTTAAAGGATTGCTTTCTGGATGCATAGGTATATTACTTTCTTTTATAGGTATGCATGTTACCACCGGGATAATCCGATTTTCTTTTGGGACTACCTATCTAATAGATGGTCTTCCATTGATTGCTTTACTATTAGGGCTTTACGCCATTCCCGAAATGATCTCCCTGGCAGCACGAGGTGGCACAATAGCAAAGCGGGTAAATGTTACCGTCACCCTACGAGGCACCTGGGAAGGTTTGAAGGACGTATTCCGTCACAAGTGGTTATGGTTACGTTCCAGTTTGATAGGCTATTTTATCGGTATTATACCTGGGATAGGTGCCATGACAGCTATTTTTGTGGCGTATGGTCAAGCAAAACATATCTCAAAACACCCTGAGAAGTTTGGTACGGGTATTGTGGAAGGCGTTATTGCTCCTGAGTCCGCCAACAATAGTAAAGAAGGAGGCTCATTATTAACGACTTTAGCATTAGGTATTCCTGGAAGTGCAGAAATGGTAGTACTTTTAGGAGCTTTCTTAATGCTAGGAATCAGACCGGGTCCTGATATGATGACCCTTCATTTACCACTATCGTTCAAAATGATACAAGTCCTCTTTGTTGGTAGTTTATTGGGCGCAATTATCTGCTTTTTCTTAGCACCACAAATGGCCAAGATTGCAACAACCCCTGTTCGCATTCTTGTACCACTTGTTATAGTTCTTGTGTTTATTGGATCTTTTTCTTTCCAAGAGCGACTGTTAGATCTTGTAGTTCTTCTTGTTTTCGGACTTTTAGGTTTAGCCATGAATAAATATGGTTTCAACAGGCCGGCGCTGCTTTTAGGCTGGGTTCTTGGTAATCTATTCGAGAAGTATCTTTTTCTTGGCTATGGCACAGGTGGGCCTCTGTTTTTTATGAGGCCTATTAGCCTGTCTTTGATTATTATAATTATTGCTCTCTTTTCTTTTCGACCTTTAAAAAAGTTATTTTCCCGGAGCTCAAATTTTAAGGATAAAAAAGCATGAAAACCTCAGAAAACATTTCCAGTTATATTATTTGCATATTGATTGCCCTAGTATTTGGGATCATTTCCTTAACTTATGAATACATTGCAGCGAAAATTGTTCCCTTAATTGTATGTAGCGTAGTTATCCTTCTATCATCGATCGGATTAACGGGAGAGATACTAAAAAGAAAGAAATCCGCCGGAGCAAACCAGACTCAATCAGAAAACGAGAATGAAGTAGAGCTAAGTTGGCGTCGATATGCCATAGTTGGTGCATGGTTAATATGTTTGTTTCTTATTATTTTCTTATTTGGCTTTTATATAGCGGTACCTTTATTTCTAATTTCTTACATGATAGTTCACAAAACAAAGTGGCATGTAGCCCTATTAATTTCTGTTGTAACCTCAGCAATTTTATATACTGTATTTGTCTTTTTTCTTAGAGTACATGTATATCAGGGAATATTGTTCATATAGGTAAACGGCTCTATCTGACCATCTACCTATACCAGCCCAATCAGGAAAGGAGCATATAATGATTATTGATGGACATACACACATGATGAACGAAAAGTATTTTGATCAGCTTGCAACCAAGGGAGGTAAGTGGGGCGAGGAAAGAGTCAACTTTGGAAGAGGAATCGCCCAGAGAAAACCCCACTTTACCGACGTAGGTGAGCGCGTGGCCCAGCTCGACCGCAACGGCATTACCTACCAGGTTATTACTCCTCAGAGCACCTTCGACTGCAATCTGCTGCCCGGAGATATTAATGCCCAGCTCGCTTATGCGAAAGTCTTAAATAACAGCATGGGCGAGCTGATGGAGGAATCAAAAGGACGGCTGATTGCGGCAGGGACTATTCCCATGGCCGGTTTTGAGCAAGGCAGTCGACAAGAAATGGAACGTGCTATAAAAACACTGGGTTTGAAGGCGATTGGTATTGACACCAATATTAGAGGAAAACCCATTGATGCGCCGGAGTTCGAGCTTTTCTGGGCGTGCGCCAACGAGATGGACGTTCCCGTTTTTATCCATCCGGTAAAGCCCGCCGGCACTAATGACCGCCCTTACGAGGCGGAATACGACCTTATACATAATTTCGGCTGGCCCTTTGAAACCACCTTAATGCTTTGCCGCCTGATATTTTCAGGAATAATGGAACGGTATCCCGCCTTGAAAGTGGTAAGTCATCATTTAGGAGGCGGCCTCGTTCCCTTCTTCATGGGTCGCACCCTTGAGACCTATGAGCGGAAAAACCAGCAGGCAAACTATGACGGACAGATCGAACCCCTCCCCAAGCCCCTTTTTGAGTATTTCAGCAGTGTTTACTACGATACGGCAGTTGGCGGAAGCGCTCCGGCGATAAAGTGTGCCTATGAGGTTTTCGGCGCCGATCCGCTTCTTTTTGCTACCGACGCTCCATGGGGACCAGGAAGTGGCGAATTTCGACTACGGGATTATCCAAAGGTAATCAATTCTTTAGAGATTCCTGAGGCTGATAAGAAAAAAATACTGGGAGAAAACGCCCTAAAACTGCTAAGTTTAGCCTAATATTACAGTGCTTTAAGGACACTTCAGGGCCCGATCAAGTCCTAAATATATTAGTAGCATAGAATATATAGTGGATTGGCGGATTATCCGGTAATTTCGCCGCTGACAACCCTTAAAGGCTCTGCTTCTGCTTCTGTTCTTATCAACAGGGCGCCATCCTGGTCAAGGCCCACTATGGTACCCCTGACTTCCCGGCCAGGGGGAAGCCCCTTTAGTATCACCGCTTCTCTCCGCAGCAGGTAGAGCCTCTTAAGTATCTTTGCCTGCCAGTCACGGTCCGGCAGCACCTCTTTAACCTCCATTAAAACAGCTTCCAGTATCTGCTGCCTGCTGACTCGTTCTTCTAAAATAATGGCCAGGGAGGTGGCTCTTCCCCCAAGGTTCCCCGCAAAGGATAGCTGGTTGCAGTTTATACCGATACCCGCCAGTATCCGGCCGCTGCCTGCCCTGCAGAACACACCACAGAGCTTCCTGCCCTGAAATAGAATATCATTGGGCCACTTTATCTCTGTTTCCAGGGAAAAGAGTTTCTCCAGGGCCAGGCTCACCGCCAGTCCGATTAAAAGGGGTAAACGGCTTAAGGCAATAATAGAAGAATTCCGCAGTATAATGGTAAAAAGCAGGTTCTTCCCACATACTGACTCCCAGATCCGGCCGGGCAGCCTTCCCCTGCCCTGCTCCTGGAAAGAGGCCGCAACTGCCGTGCCTTCAGGATATCCCTGCCGGGCAAGAGCTTCAGCATCCTCCATTGTCGACTGGGTATAGTATTTTAAAAAAACCGGCGAACCCTGCCAGCCATTCTCTATATCAAGTTTTCGCATGACAGCCTCAGCAAATAACCCCGCCCCCCACCACCAGGTCATTCTGATAGAATACGGCTGACTGTCCGGGTGTCACTATGGCCGGCCGTTCTAATATTACCTGAAGCCGGCCTCCGGCAGCAGCCTGCAAACGGCAGGGTATCTCCCCGCTCTGATAGCGGATTTTGACCTTTAGAGAAGCCCTCTCTTCCAGGTCGGGAACAAACAGATTTAGATTTTCCACTCGAAAACTCTCAAAACTTACTTCTTCCTTGCGGGCCACATACACCAGGTTTTTTTCTGCATCTATACGCTTAACATACCAGGGGCCATTACCCAATCCCAGTCCCCGCCGCTGGCCCACCGTGTAGTAGAGATAGCCCCGATGTTTTCCCAGTCTCCTTCCCTCCAGGTCAACTATCTCGCCGGGTTTCAGCAGAGCGCTCTTCCCTGTCTGCCGGCGCAGGAAATCGGGATAGTCGGTATCTACAAAACAGGCATCCTGGCTCTCCTCCACCCCTTCATACCCCAGGCCCGCCTGCCCGGCCAGCTCATTTACTTCTGATTTAAGATAATCACCCAGGGGAAATACCAGATTTTCAAGCATTTCTTTTTTAATCCGGTAGAGCATGTAGCTTTGATCTTTAGCCCTATCCTTTGCCTTTGCCAGGAATAACCCATCATTGTTCCTGACAATACGCACGTAGTGTCCGGTGGCAAAAAAAAGGGGTTCGCTTCGCTCAGCTTGCTCTCCTTCCGCCGGCAGTTTTTTTTCCCTCAACAAATTTTCAAGGCGGTGATAAAAGAGATCAAACCTTATTAACTGGTTACATATAATACAGGGATTGGGGGTTTTTCCTTTAAGATAGGTGGAAATAAAATTCCCCACCACCAGCTCCTTGAACTCACGGTAAAGGTCCACCTGGTGGTAGGGAATCTCCAACCGCTCACATAACATCCGGGCTCTGGAAAAGACCTCTGCCGAGCAGCAGCGGGATTCAGGCCAGATAAAATGGCTGGCCCCCACCATTGCCGGCCATTTCTTTTTTAAAAGCAAAGCGGCGACACTGGAATCAACGCCGCCGCTTAAGGCAATAGCCAGGAGGGCCATTAGCGGGCCTTATATAAAGCGGGCGCGGATTTCAGCGCTCACATAATCGAGAATGGATACAGTCACTGCGATAAACCACACCGCAATGCCGGCGGCGCGGTAATCCAGAAGCCTGATGTATTGAACCAGCAGGAAACCTATACCGCCGCCGCCTACCAGACCTATAATCGTAGACATACGCACATTGATGTCCCAGCGGTAAATCGAAAAGGAGACAAATGGCGGGATCATCTGGGGCACCACTGCAAACATGATGGTCTGCAGATGGTTGGCGCCGGTGGCCCGAATAGCCTCGATCGGGCCCGGGTCAATACTTTCGATTGCCTCGGAATAGAGCTTGCCCAGGGCGGCAATGGAGTGGATAGTAAGGGCCAATATACCGGCAAAGGGACCGAGCCCCACCCAGACAACCGCGATCAAAGCCCAGATTAAGGGTTCAATAGCCCTGACGATATTCAAAATGGTGCGGGTAACATAATAGATGGTCATGGTAATCCAGGAGCCGGACATCAGGTTTCTGGCGGCTAAAAAACTTATGGGAATGGAAAAAATAATGCCGAATAGAGTGGCCATCATACCCATAAAGATGGTTTCAGCCATACGCTCGATGGTCAATTTCAAAGGATCGGCAGGGATCAAACCGCCCACCTGTGTAACCTGCCGCGCCTCAACCCGGTGCACCTGCTTTCCCACGGCGCTGGGGGGGATCAGGCGGTAGGGCATTACCAGTTTGAATTCAAAAGCGCCGGCCGCATCAGTCTGCACTGCAACGTATTCCCTATCCTGGCGGGGACGGAATTCATTGCCTATGGAATCGGCCCACCAGATCTCAGTCAGGGTATCAGGGGCAAACCCCCTGCCCGTGAGAGTGATAACCGAGCCCTTTACCACCTTATTATTCTCATCCAGGGTGGAAAGATTTCCGCAAGTAGGCTCTGACTTTATATAGGGCTGTCCCGGTATCTCTACCGGGTATGGCGGCGGGCTGTCATCACAGCCGATAAGAATATCTGCCCTGGCGCCGACCACCTCCGTTTCTCTGGTGAAGGCCCTCTCCCAGGGCCAGAGGATCTTGGATAAGGGCGGCCAGGCATCGGGCAGTTCGGCCACCATTTTAACCAGATCGATCTTGCTTATCTGCCAGCCCAGGCTGAAGAAGAGCACCAGAACAAGCACAAAAATGCCGGCTCCCCCTTTCTTTTGCTTATCTGCCTGGCGTCGGGCATCCCAGGCAATCCACAGCCATAATAAAACGGCACAGACCAGGGTTAAGATCACAAAGAAGGGCCGGCGGCCAGCGGCCTTGATAAGCTTGTCAGCCCAGGTGATCTCCCGATGAGCCAGCAGGTGTACGCGCCAACTTCCCAAAACCATAATACTGGCCAGTGAAGCGAAGAGCAGCAGCCCCCGCCTTAGCTGACCGGCCAAAATCTGGCCCAATCCGGGCACGATCAGAGATAATAGAGCAGCAGCGGTTCCGGGGATTCTTTTTGTTTTGTTATTAACCATTACTTAAGCCTCCTCCCGCCTGGGGCCAACGCTGACCCGCTCCGCTTCTTCTCCATATATCTCTTTAAATTGTTCATCAGTCATACGCCTGATATCCTCCTGGGAACCCCGGTAGACTATCTGCCCCTCGCGCAGCCCGATTACCCTGGTGGCGTAACGCTGCACCAGATCGAGGTAATGAAGGCTGCAGAGCACGGTTATCTTTGATTCCTGGTTCATCTGCTCCAGGTAGCCCAGGATAGTATGGGCCAGCACCGGGTCTAAAGAGGCCACCGGTTCGTCGGCCAGGATCATCTTGGGCTCCTGCATAAGGGCCCGGGCTATGCCTACCCGCTGCTGCTGGCCGCCTGAAAGCTCGTCGGCCCGCTTGCGCGCCTGCTCCTCTATTCCTACCCGCACCAATGCCTCCATGGCCATTTTCCGGTCCTTGGAGGGAAAACGGTGCAGCAGGCTGGTCCAGGGTTTTACATAACCCAGGCGGCCGGAGAGCACATTAGTCAGTACATTGGAACGTTTTACCAGGTTAAATTGCTGGAAAATCATTCCTATTTTTCTGCGGAAGCGGCGCAGCTCAGCCGGCTCTGCCCTGGTAATATCCTCACCATCCCAGATTACCTCCCCCTCGGTGGGATCTATCAGGCGGTTTATGCAGCGCAGCAGGGTGGATTTCCCTGAGCCGCTTAAGCCGATAATCACCAGGAACTCACCGTCCTCCACCTTGAAATTGACCTCTCTCAAGGCCACGGTACCGTCATCATATACCTTGGTCAGGTTCTTGATTTCCAGCATATCTCCCCCATATTATAAGTAAAGAGGGGACATTACGCCCCCTCTTTATAAAAATCTTTTTACAGAAATCTTATTACAGGCAGGCGATTTTACTTATTCAGTTCCTCAATACTCAAGCCTGAAGCCTGGAGCACCTGGCGGAAGATATCGTAAAAGGTATCGTCATGCTCTTCCAGGGCGGTCCACTGATAAGCGGTCTTTAAAGCAGCTACTCCCTCATCAGTGGCGGCAATATCCAGCAGCGCTTTAACTATTTTGTCACGCAACTCCGGATCCATGCCAGTGATAAACTGCACCCCGTCATTGGGAATGTCTATTGTCACCTCGAAAACCACCACCTTTTCCATTACATCGGGATAATCCTTTTCGATCCTGGTACGGGCATCCACATAACAGGCGCCCGCATCTACATCGCCATTATAAACCGCTGCCACAACCGCATCATGGCTGCCCGCATCTACCAGCTCTTTGAGATCAGTATCCGGATTGACACCCGCCGCCCGCATGGTAAGCATGGGGATGATCCAGCCGCTGGCGGAAAGGGGATCAACCCGGGCAAAGGTCCTGCCTTTGAGATCGGCAACCTTGCTGATGCCGCTGTCCACGCCGGCAATAAGCTGGCCATTGTAGGTGGGAGTGCCGTAACGCACCGATACTAAAGCAGCCTCGGCTATGCCGCGGTCCGCAGCCAGGATATAGGCAAAGGTGGCTAAAGAGGCCATGTGGGCCTCGGGCGGATCGCTGGCCATAGCTTCAATAACACCGGCATACTCGGTGGCAACATTGGTGCTGAAGAAAAGCCCCGTTTTATCGTGCAGCATATCGGCAACGGACTGGGCGCCGGCTGCCACCCGTTCCATCTCTCCTGAAGGCACAAAGGCCCAGACAATCGGATTCTCTTCTGTTCCCAGTTCCGCCGCCTTCTTCTTGCATGAAATCATCAAACCCGTAATCAACAGCAGGGCTGCCAGTGATAGAAGCAAAACTCTCTTCGTTTTCATACTCTCTCCTCCTAAAATAATTAAATAACCAGTGCCTTAAAAAAGACACACTTTTTTCCCGGATTCTCCACCGGAATATTTAAAACAAATTATACCGCCATTTGTGCACCGGCGCAAGCTTAAGAATAGTTTAATATAGAAAAAATTTGTTCGGTTTTCCTTAATTCCGGCTTCAGCTTTACAGTTTCTTCTTAAGCGTCGAATTCGGTGCCGGGCGCGGCCGGATAATTTGGCGGCATGGAGTGGGGCGCCTCTTCAATAACCCTCATGGATTTCCATTTCCCCCCCAGGAAACGCAACAGGAAGCAGGAGCCCAGCAGGATTATATAGATGGTAACAATTATCCAGGCTGAGTAGATGTTCATCTTTAATACAATAATGGCAATATAACTGGGAATAACCAGCCCCCCCACGGCCAGGCTGACAATCATGAACATGACAAAACGTGTATCCCCGGCGCCTTTAATGGCCGAGGCAAAGATAATGTTCATGGTATCGAATATGGAAAAGAGCGCCACGAAACGTAGCAGCACCAAAGCGATATCCCTGATCGGCTTGAAGCTCTCCGGATCGGCCCGGGCCGCAAAAGCGCTAATATAGATTTCAGGAAAAAATACATAGCTCAACGATACCAGCCCCATATATACAAGAGTGAGCTGAAAACCGGACCAGACGCTGTACCCGGCTAATCCCGGGTTGTTCTCCCCCAGATTCCGGCCCACCAGAACAGAAATCGCTATACCGAAACCGATCATGGGCATAAAAGCCAGGGTATTGATATTGAAGGCAATATTGGTGGCTGCCAGCTCGGAAGTGCCCAGTCGGCCGATGAGCAGGATAAAGATGGTAAAACCAGCCATATCCAGCATGAACTGAACCCCATTGGGCAGACCGAAGCGCAGCATACGGGTAAAGAGCTCCCTGTCGAAAAACCAGCCGCTTATGGTATGGTAGATACGGTTGTAACTCCGCCTGGAGAGCAGCGCCAGGTAGAGCAGCACCGAGAAGCAGCCGGATAGCACCGTAGCCAGGGCAGCTCCCTTAATACCCATTTCCGGAAAACCCCAGCGGCCGAAAATAAAGGCGTAATCGAGCGCGATATTAAGCAGGGTAGCCAGGGTATTGACCCACATTATGGGCCAGCTCTCTCCGCGCCCGGAAAAGAAGCCGGCCAGGGCGGAGGCTATAATTGGCGGCGCTGCTCCCAGACATAAAATACGAAAGTAGATAATCTCCTGTTCACTGACCGCGGGTGCGTGGCCGATAAAATGGAAAATACTTGATGAAAAGGGGGCGATCAGAATAAGAACAAGACCGCCCATGAGTGAAATATAGACTCCCTGCCATAACGAGGGACCGATGCGCTCAAACCTTTCCGACCCATGGTACTGGGCTACAAAGGTATTGACATATCCCGCAGTGCCGATAAAAAGGCTCATAATAGTGAAGTTTAAAATCCCGGCAGGCATAGCTGCGGCTATAGCCTCCGGGGAGTACCAGGTAAGGAACATGCGGTCCACAAAGTGCAGCACCGACCAGGCGCCGGTGCTTAAGATCAGGGGAATTGCCATGAAAAGCACTTCCCGGTAACCGCCCGGGGCCCGCCAGCGTGAATATACTCTATGCAGAATAGTCAAAGACAAATAAAGCCCCCGTTTCTAAAAACCCGGCTTCTTCCCCCGCGGCCTGCTGCCTGCAATAAAATTTACTACGGCCTATTGCCTGCGGCCTGCAACCTGCTTCCTTCGGTCTGTGGCCGCAGGCCGCAGATTATAGTTGCCGGGGAATCAGCGACAAAAGCGCTTCCCGAGAAATCTCCGAAAAGAGCTATCTCTTTGAAAAAGACCGCTTCAAAGAAAGCCTTAAGCTCACCACTCTTAAGGGGAATAAGGGGAAGGCTGTTTACAATACTCTCCGTCTTGCCGCCCTTATTGACTATGAGCTCAGAGACAAAGTTGATCATAATTTGGTCTCCAGCCGGATATTCATACTTGCGAACAAAGGTTACACCGGCCTCCTCCCTGGAAATGACAGGCAGTTCCTTTATTTTTTTGCTTATAACCCGGTCGAAGTTGACAATCTGTACAATCAGCACTCCTCCGGGTTTCAGTATTGAATGGCACTCTGCTATCAACCCGGCTGCATCCTCCCTCCCAGGCAGATGCGCCAGCGAATTACCCAGAGAGTAGACCAGATCATAACTCTCCCGCCTGCCCATTTCTTTTAAATGGTGCATATCTCCAACCTCAAATCTGCACTCCAGGTTTCCGGTTTTTTCCCGGGCCAGTTGGATCATCTGTTCATCCAGGTCGATCCCGGCAACCCGGTGGCCCAGAGCGGCTAAAGCGAGCGCATGAGTGCCTGTTCCGCAGCCTAAATCCAGGATTGCGGAGTGCGCTTTTGCTCTGCTTGCAATAAAATTTACTGCTGCCGGAGAAGCGGGAAAGAGATAATCATAGTAATGGCTTAATGCCTTATAAAAGCGGCTGATCTTTTTTCCCCTACCTGCCCGGACATTGAGCGGCTATTTTTTCAGCCACTTTTCCGGCAAAGGCTTTCTCAAAATAAGCTGCAAACTCAGAGGCTAATTTTTGTGCCGTCCTCTTAAAAGCCTCTTTGTCTTCCCAGGTATTTATGGGAAAGAGAATGTTTTCAGGAACCCCGGGGCAGCTCCTGGGAATACTCACCTTAAAAACAGGATCGGGTTCATACTCCACAGCCGCCAGTTTGCCTGCCAGGGCCGCCCTTACCATGGCCCTGGTCAGGTTGATATCCATTCTTTTACCCACGCCGTAACTTCCGCCGCTCCAACCGGTATTTACCAGAAAAACGCTGACCTTATGTTCCCTCATCTTTTTACCGAGCAGGTCAGCATATTCCGCAGGATGGCGCGGCATAAAGGGCTCGCCAAAGAAGCGGGAAAAGGTGGCCTGCGGCTCAGTAATTCCGGTTTCTGTGCCGGCCAGTTTGGAGGTGTAACCCATCATAAAACTGAACATAGCCTGTTCCGGATTGAGCCGGGAAATTGGCGGGATCACCCCGTTAGCATCTGCAGTCAGAAAGAGAATTGTTTTAGGATGTCCGGCAATGGCGGATTCTTTGGTATTGGTCAAATAGCGCAGAGGATAAGAACCCCGTGAGTTTTGGGTAAAGCGTGAGTCATCCAGATCAAAGGAACCATCCAGATAGACCATCAGGTTTTCAACTATGGCGCCATGGTCCGGATAATGATCCACATGAAAACAGGCTTTAAATATCTCCGGCTCCTTATCAGGATCAAGATTGATCAGTTTTGCATAACAGCCATATTCAAAGTTGGCAATTCCCCTGTCATCCCAGCCGTGTTCATCATCCCCTAAAAGAGCCCTCTCCGGATCAGCGGAAAGAGTTGTTTTACCGGTGCCGGAGAGCCCCAGGAGCAGGGCGGAATCGCCATTCGGGCCTTCATTTGCCGAGCAGTGCAGCGGCAGGATCCCCTGCTCCGGAAGATAGTAATTCATTACTGTGAAAATGAGTTTCTTTATGGAACCCATGTACGCAGAGCCGAAAACAATACCTAAACGCTTATCGAAATCCATGGCTACAGCCATATCGCTGCGCAGACGTCCCTGGTAGCGCTCCGGGTCGAGCTTACTATAGGGAAGGGTCAGCAAAGTGAAGGGTTTATGGGCAAAGACACTCTTATTGATGTCGGCGGGCACGGGACGGAACATATTGTCGCAAAACAGGGCGCTTAAAGCGTAATCGGTGACTACCTTAACGGGCAGGGCATAAGAGCTGTCAGCGCCGACTACCCTGTCGATTTCATAAATCCGTTTCTTGCCTGAGAGCTCTTTCAGGGCATCAACAAAGAGCATTTCAAATGTGTCAGCTTTTAAAGGAATACAGTTGGGTGAAGACCAATCGATATTTTTTTCGCTCTCCCCGCCTTTAACAATATAGGTATCCTTAGGGCTTCTGCCGCTGGACTCCGGCGGCGTCCAGGAAGCCAGGGTGCCTGCAGCCAGAGGCATGGCCTCTTTATAATCCACAGCATCCTGAATCAATTTTTTCCGCGCAGGATTGTTCAGTACACTGCGGTAATCTTTTAGCAGGTTCTCTATTAACTGGCTATGATCCATAAAACTCCTCCTGTTTGCGTGATCCTTTAAAGCCTTAAAAGCGGTATGGCTGTCCAGGCCCAAAACCGCGGAGCCGGTAAATAACGCATCAAAAATCCGGCCGCCAGGCAGTCGTTGAGCAGCAGCCTTATTATTTAATGGCTATAAATATAGACAGAAAGGTATATCCCCTGCAAGCCCCTGCTCGATTTTATCCGCTGTTGCATCATTGACAAAAGAATAAAAAACAAGTAGATAGAGCTTTGAATGAAGATTAAAAGTATATCAACCCTCCGATAGGAGCTATCTATGGCAGCCAAGGACATCTGGACCATGCTCCTGGATAACGTGCTTGCCCTCACAATAGTTCTGATTATACTCACCTCTATTATCAATGCCTTTATCCGGCACAGAAGCCGGGATAAATGCCTTAAAGATTTCAGCGGTTTCTTTATAACCCTGCTGCTGAAGAATGGAAAAACAATCCGGGGAAAAATGAAACTCTTCAGTTCAAGTATGGAGATTGAGTACCGGCAGCCGGAGAGCGAAGAGCAGCATGGTTATTGCAGGAACTCATACATAATGATGAATGATGAGCTTGAAGCAGATATACAGGCAATCCACCGGTACCATTGGGATTTGACGCCAAAAAACAAAAGGCTCAGAGAAAAGAGCATTAAAAGAAGCTACAAACCCAATTTGTTCCAAAGAATCGGCAGAACCATGAGAAATTCAGTCAATACCTTGAGGGATGCCTTTAATAAATCCATCACCCTTTTTTTCGGCCAGATAGGGGGTAAGATCGCCGGCGGCAGAGCAACCCAGGAATTGACTTCAGTCGGCTCATCAATAGTAAATGTCTTTGGCAACACCTATGAAGCCGTGCTTGAGAAATACATCGGCAGAAATGTTGTTGTAGAAATTGTTGAAAACGGCAACAAGAGGGAGTATGCAGGAATACTCAAGGAATACACTGCCAAATATCTGGAGTTATTGAATGTACATTATGATTTCTTATATGAAACCGAAATTGCTGATTTCACAGGTAATTATAGGGATTCGCAAATCTCAATAGAAAAAACGAGTGATTCAAAGCTGGAAATAAAGAACCTGGAGAGTTCAGTAATCTGCCTTGTTTCCTTAAAATGCACCGAAAAAAGCGCCACTATTGAAAAAAACATCGGCAAAACACTTTCAGCCGGTGAAACCCTGCTCCTCCCTCTGGATAATCCCGATGAAATCGAGAATTTGAAACTGGTATTTAAACGGAACAGATACATAGACATGATTGCTCCCAGGTCGCTTGCAAGAGTGCGATATGGGGGCAAAAAGGAAAAGCTCTCTTTTAGGGAGTTGTTCGGCATAGACGATCTTTCCATGTCCTTTAAGATCAAGCGCATGAGGAATTAAAGTATGATCCGGGAAATGATCCCCCTTTTTATTACCTTTTTTATCGTAATTGACCCCCTGGGATTAATACCGGTTTATCTTTCCCTGAGCCATACACTTACCGGGCCGGAAAAGAAAAGAGCAATTCTCAAATCAATATTGACCGCTTTTTCTGTCTTCACTCTTTTTATACTGATTGGCAGGCAAATACTGGCCTTTCTGGGCATTCAACCCGGCTCATTCTTTATAGCCGGCGGTATTCTGCTGTTCTTGATCTCTCTTGATATGCTCTTCGCCACTCCCAGGAGAACAAAAACATCCGGACATGAGGAAGATAGAGCTGATATAGCTCTATTCCCCCTGGGCATACCCCTAATTGCCGGGCCGGGCACCATAACCACAATTTTGCTCTATGCAAGCCAGGCAACAGACACCCTTTATATTACCGCTGTTCTCTTTGCTGTTATTATCCTGGTTTTACTTTTAACTGCAATGACCATGTTTTTAAGCAACTTTTTCTTAAAAGTGTTGACCAGGACCGGGGTAACCGTAATTGAGCGAATAATGGGGATTATACTCTCAGGATTGAGCATTCAGTTCATCTATAACGGTCTGCTAATGCTCGGCCTTATAAATAGCTGATAGAGTTTTTCACCCTGGGCCATTTTTAGGTGAAACCGGCATATATGAGGGTAAGGAATCAACCGCCGGGCCCGGAAAAAAGATCGGACAGGTCTATCAAAAAACCGTCCAGAACTTTGGATGCCGGTTTTCCTTCCCTGACGAAGACCTCTCCATCTCCGTAACAGCCATCCTCACTGAGCCTGAATTGCTGAATGGATCCATACCCCGGATCGACAACCCAGTACTCCAATACGCCGGAGCTTTCGTATAGATGGAACTTTTCATCCAGGTCTCTCCTGGAAGTATAGGGAGAAAGGATTTCCACCACTAAATCAGGAGCTCCGAAACAACCTTTTTCCGTTAACTTCTTTAAATCGCAGATTACCGTCAGGTC